>CAJMMH010000041.1 GCA_905214365.1 uncultured bacterium | reverse complement strand
CCAGCGACACGAGGATTTTCAGTCCTCTGCTCTACCGACTGAGCTATCTGGGCATTGCCACCGGAGAACCCGTTTCCGTGTTGTCCGTGTCAACGAAACATATAATACACCATAACCGGCAATCTGTCAAGCGTTTTTTCAAAGTTTTTTAAAAAATTTCTACAATGTCCAAAACTTGCTCCATTACTGTTCGAGCGCAGCGTGAACACCGTCCCAAACTCCCAGAGACAGATTGGCTGGGATTGATTGCGCACGCCGGAAAATCATGCTAAAATATAGATACTGAAGTATGCTTGCCGCGGCTGACAATCTATATACCGATTTGTAATCTGCCTTGCGGCGCGGCTCCGGTCCCGCATCAAACCGAAGGAGGTGTCCTTTTGTCTTTTCATATTCCGAATCATCGGCATCGTCGCCGGCTTTCGCTTTCTATCCTTCTTGCTGTTTCCTGTCTGACTGTTTCTGGCTGCGGCGATCTGACTGTTATCAGCCGTCAGCTGTTTCCTGGCAGCACGACTGCGGCTGTTTCAGCCAAAGATCTGCTGCCGGATGATCCTACAGCCACGCCGTCTGAACCGGATTCCAGCACAGCCCCCGGGTTCGTTTCCGATACAAACGCTGCCAATTCCGACGGTACAACGATTCCGGCTGCGGACACCAGCAGTGAACCAGCCCCCGGCTCCGATTCCAGTACTGGTTCCGGCTCAGTCTCAGATTCTGCTTCCGGTTCTTCCGATACAGTACGCTCCGACTATCAGGCAACGCAGACGCCTCTGTATGAATCCCTCAGCTACTTTATTCCAAGACTAAGTCCTGCCGAGTACAGCAACTTTACCGCGCTGTATCAGGGAATCCTTTCATTTCAGGACACCATCCCGCTGCCGGTTCTGGCTTCTGCTGAAGAAGTAGGTGACTTGATGGCGCTGCTCTCTTCCGAGTGCCCGGAGCTCATCCAGCTGGATTCGGTCTGGTCGCAGCGTTCCAATTTATTTGGCTCAATCGTATCGATCAGTCCTTCCTATCTGATGGATGAAGAAACCTACCGCCTTCAGCGCGGCGCAGTCGAAAACCTGTTAGAAAGCTTTCAGACGCAGCTGGCTGGCGCAAGCCAATATCAGATTGAACTGACGCTGTTTGATTCTCTGATCAACCGCTGCCTGTACTCAACGGAAGCGGACGGCTGCCAGACTGCCTACGGTGCCTGGATCGGCGGTCTCGCCAAATGCGACGGCCGCGCAAAGGCACTCGTCTGGGGACTGCGCAGCTTCGGCATCACCGCCTCTGTCATCACCGGCTCCGAGCATGCCTGGGTTATTGCAAATATCGAAGGGTATTTTTATAACGTTGATCCGACCTACGATGACAATGAATCGGATGGGCTTCAGCAGCCATGCGCCTACGCGCATTTCAATGTGCCGGAAGTCTCGATTGCCGATGATCCATATCCGGCAGACGAAATGTACCAGCGGCGCGGATACCCGCCTACAGGACGGTTTGACGCGAATTATCATGTGCGCAGCGGGCTGTGGATTTCTGCGGGACAGGACCCTCAGGCGCTGTTCTACCAGCAGCTGGCTGCCGCGGCAGCCGCCGGAAGCGGCAGCATCAATATCCGCTTTGAATCTGCCGATGATCTGAATGCGGCGCTTGCCTCCTATACAGACTGGATCCAGGCATATCTGAATGCAAACGGGCTCAGCTGCAGTATTACCTCTTATGATTACAGCAGCTTCAACATCCTGTTTCTTCAACTTACATTTTCCTAAAAAATTTCGGGAGCACACAATGTACGCTCAAAATCTATGGGACTTGATTTTACGAAAAATTTTAAGGCAGCGTAAAAAGCAGCTGCAAAAGCAAATACAGAAAAGACTCTGAGAGTACGCTGCAAAAAGAAAGAAGGTTTTTATAATGGCTGAAATTACTTTAGAGGAACAGTTGGTTTCTCTGCTGATGAGAAAAAATATGCGCATTTGCTGCGCGGAATCCTGCACTGGGGGCATGGTCGCCGCCGCAATTGTAAATGTTCCCAACGCGTCTTCGGTTCTTGATATGAGTTTTATTACCTATGCGAATGAGGCCAAGGTTTCGCTGCTCGGCGTTGATCCGGCTGCAATTGAGAAGTTCGGCGTTGTCAGCGAAACGGTTGCAGGACAGATGGCTGCAGGCGCCGCTGCCCGCGCACATGCCCAGGTCGGCGTCGCTACTTCCGGAATTGCAGGCCCGACTGGAGGCACCGATACCAAGCCGGTCGGCATGGTCTGCTTCGGCTTCTGGATCAACGGCACACTGACAACCTCTGTGATGCAGTTCGGCGATCTTGGAAGAAATGAAGTACGCAGAAAAAGTACAGAGTATGCGCTCCGCACACTCTGCCGCTTATTGCAGGCAAACTGAGCTCAGAGAAATAAGAAACCCCGGTATCCGGAAAACGCCTTATACGACATATTTTCCGGATACCGGGGATTTTTCTTAGCTTCCGCCATATTCTTTGTTGCCGAACCGGCACAGATCCGCCAGCCAGACAAGCTCAACCGTTCCGACCGGACCGTTTCGCTGCTTGGCAATGATGACCTCGGCGATACCCTTGGACTCAGAATCCTTGTTGTAATACTCGTCACGGTACAGGAACATAACAACGTCCGCATCCTGCTCGATCGCCCCGGACTCTCGGAGGTCAGACAGCATTGGACGGTGATCCTGTCGCTGCTCGCAGGCACGGGACAGCTGGGACAGCGCGATGACCGGCACGTTCAGTTCTCTTGCAAGCGCCTTCAGTGAACGGGAAATATCGGAAATTTCCTGCTGACGGCTGTCTGTGCTGCGTCCGCTTCCGCTCATCAGCTGCAGATAGTCGATGATAATGCAGTCAAGTCCGCTCTCCAGCTTGAATTTCCGACACTTGGAACGGAGCTCGCCGACCGTTATGCCAGGCGTATCGTCAATCATCAGCTTGGTCTGCGCCAGCACGCTGGAGCTCTCCACCAGCTGGTCCCAGTCGCTGTCCGACAGGTTTCCGATTCGCAGATTCTGGCCGTCCACGCGGGACTCCATGGAAAGCATACGGTTGACTAACTGCTCCTTTGACATCTCCAGCGAAAAAATAGCTACGCTGTAGCTGCCGTTGACCGTCAGGTTTCTCGCCAGATTCAAGACAAACGCCGTTTTTCCCATGGACGGACGTGCCGCGATTAATACAAGATCGGACGGCTGCAGTCCGGAGGTCTGGCGATCCAGATCAATAAAGCCGGTTGCCAGTCCGGTTACTGTGCTCTTGGTTCTGGATGCCATCTCAATCTTGTTGATAACATTTATGACGACATCGCGGATCGGCACATAATCGCCGGTCTGACGGTGCTCTAACAGATCAAAGACCCGTTTCTCCGTCAGCTCCATAATCTCACTGACATCCTGCTTCTGCGCGTAGCATTCATTTTCGATCTCCTCGTTGATCCGGATCAGGCGGCGCAGAAGCGCTTTGTCGTACACAATCTGCGCGTAATACCGGATATTCGCCGAAGTCGGAACCATACCAAGAAGCTCACGGAAAGCCGCAATGCTGCAGACCTCCGGCGGAATGTCCTTTGTCTTCAGCCGCTCCTGAAGCGTCACAAGATCGGTCGGCTTTCCTTCATTGTAAAGCTCTGTAATCGCCTCAAACATCACGCCGTACTGATGCTGATAAAAATCATCCGCATGGATCAGCTCGCAGGCAACCACGATTGCTTCTTTGTCCAGAAGCATGGAACCGATTACCGACTGCTCCGCTTCGATGCTGTGCGGGAGCACGCGCTTAATCAGAGCTTCTTCCATAAAATCAGCCCTCTTCCGCTCTAACTGTCAGCTGTGCCGTTACATCCTTATGAAGCTTTACCGGAACAATCACGGTACCGCAGGCGCGGATCGGCTCTAAAACCATCTTCTTCTTGTCGATTTCCAGACCAAGCTGGGCCTTTGCAGCCTCCGCAATTTCCTTTGCGGAAACAGATCCGAAAATCTTACCGCCCTCTCCGGCCTTTACCTTAACAACAACAGTCTTTGCCTGAATCTTTTCAGCAAGTTCCTTTGCCTCTGCCAGACGCTGTGCCGCCAGACGCTCTTCATTTGCCTTCTGAAGCTTCAGATCGTTCAGATTCTTCGGAGTTGCTTCAATTCCAAGCTTCTTCGGAAGAATAAAGTTTCTTGCGTAACCGTCGTTGATTTTTACGGTATCGCCCTTCTTTCCAAGTGTCTTTACATCCTGCAGTAAAATAACTTCCATTATAATTACCTGTCCTTTCATTATTCTCAGCGGTTCAGCGGTCTTCCCTGCTGTCAGTGCTTCTCATCCGCGCTCTGCTGCCGGAGAACCTCCTTCAGGAGCTCCTTTGCCTGCTCAATCGTCGTATCCTTCAGCTGTGCTCCGGCGACGCCAAGATGGCCGCCGCCGCCAAGCTTCTCCATGATTACCTGTACATTCAGTTCATCAATGGAGCGGGCGCTGATATAAATCTGACGGTCATAATCCGTCAGCACAAAGGATGCTTTGATATCACGGATACCAAGCAGCTCATTGGCCGCCTGCGCCGCGATGACAGTCGGACTGTGCGTCATAGACGCCGGGCAGACGCTGATCGCATAGCAGCCAAGATAAACCTCCATGTCGCGCACAATCTCTGCCTTCGCCTTGTAATCATCCATATCATCTCGGAACAGTTTGCGTACTCTGGTCACATCCGCGCCGCTGCGGCGGAGAAACGCCGCTGCTTCAAAGGTTCTTACGCCGGTTTTGTTAAGGAAGTTATTGGTATCTACAACAATACCGGAATACAGTGCCTCTGCATCCGTTGCCTTGATGCGCAGGTCATCCGAATAGTACTGCAGAATCTCCGCAACCATCTCACAGGCTGATGACGCATACGGCTCCACATAGGAAAGTACCGTATTTTCAATGTAATCCTTTGACTGGCGGTGATGATCGATGACTACTACATTATAAGCAAGATTCAGCAATCCCGGACACTCGGAATAGCTTGCGCGGTTATTGTCAACCACAACCAGAAGCGTCCCGCTGTGAATCATATCCATTGCCATGTCATTGTTAATAAACAGATCCGGTTCATAATCCGGATTATTGCGAAAGCGTTCAAGCAGCGGCTTGATATTGTTGGAAATCGTATCCAGAACAATCCGTGCGCGCTTGTTGGAAAATACCGCCGCGCGGTAAATGCCGATCGCCGCTCCAATGCAGTCCGCGTCGCTGATATGATGTCCCATAATCATCACATCGTCGGTAGACTCGATCAGTTCCCGGAGCGCGTGCGCCTTCACTCTCGCCTTTACTCTGGTATTCTTTCCCTGATTCTGGGCCTTTCCGCCATAATACGTAATATTATCCTGATTTTTCAGAACAACCTGGTCGCCGCCACGTCCAAGCGCCATATCAATCGCGGTTCGTGCATACTCATAATCTTTTGCGTAGCTGCCGCCGTTGACGCCAAGTCCGATACTGATCGTTACCGCAGTTGTGTTTCCAATGTTGACGCGCTTAACATCTTCAATCAGAGAAAAACGATTTTCCTGCATTTCCAGCAGATGCCGGTACGTGAAAATTGCAAAATACTTGTCATTTTCCAGTCTGCGAATGACACCCTGATAGTTGCTGATATACTTGTTGATCTGACGGTCAATCAGCGCAATCAGAAGTGTCTTTCTTACTTCCTCAATGCTGTCGAGAGCCTCATCGTAGTTGTCAAGATAAATCAGCGCTGTAACCAGCTGTTCATCCTCAATCTGCTTGCGGCAGCTGAGGATCTCGGTCTCATCATACAGATAAACTGCATACATCTGCGGAGACAGCCGCTCATGCTCGCTGCTGTCGATTACATCACCCTCAATATCCTGCAGCGCGACACCCTTAATGACAACCTCATATTTTCTTCCCTGATACTCACTGTGTACCGTCATCGGCTCTTCGCCGGTCGGGTACTTCCGATGAATATCCGGAAATAAAACCGTCAGATTCTTTCTGGCCTTCACGTCAGTCTTTACAATCTCCTGAAATGCATGGTTCATCCAGATCAGGCAGCCTTTTTCATCAGTCACCGCATACGGCACATTCATCTCCATGAGCAGGCGCTTCTGGATTTGCGCATATCCGGCTCCGAACGTCACCATATCGCTGCTGACGCGCCGGTAATAATATACCGTCAGGAACACCAGTATAATCACAATGATCATCGACAAAATGCTGGCCACGCCGCCGGCAAGCCAGTCAATCGCCGTCACAACACCGCACAGAATCAGCAGGCCGATACTGACCCACACCGGCCAGCTCATATAGACGCTCAGACTTCCTCTCGCACGTCTCTCATGCTCCTGCCGTTTGATTTCACTGGTATTTTCCGGAACATCTTTTTCCATTGATTTCTCTCCCTGTTTTATACCGCCCGGCTTCTGCCGCGCTGTCCGTACCGTACAGACGTTATTGCCAGGCGGAATATCCAGACCATACGGGCAATTCTTTCTTCCATCGGTCTGTACGGACGCTATACGGATACAGTATATCAAATGTGCGCAGGCTTTTCCATATCTTTTTTGCACGAATTTACAGCGGTATAATTCCTTTCCGCCGCAACGCGCATCTTTGCGGAGCCTTTTTTGCTTTAGAGGAAAGCAATTTCCTGTAAAGGAACAAAGAATGTGCCTTGGCACATTCTCGCGCCTGCGGCGGTCGCTTGCGACATCTACATTGTACGTCGCAGTGCGCATCCCCGCGGAGCGTTTTTTACTTTACAGGAAAGCAATTTCCTGTAAAGTAAAAAAGCCCCGCATAGCCGAAGCCATGCAGGGCAGTTCTCATATTGTCAGCTGACGATTAGTCAACGGTATACGGCATCAGAGCGATGTGACGAGCTCTCTTGATAGCTACAGTCAGGGCTCTCTGGTGCTTTGCGCAAGTGCCGGTGATTCTTCTCGGAAGGATCTTTCCTCTCTCGGAAACATACTTCTTCAGCATCGTAACGTTCTTATAGTCGATTGCTCCGCCGTTTTCTCCACAGAAAACGCAGACCTTCTTTCTTCTGCGCGGTACTCTTCTCTTCTGGGAAGAATCCGGTCTGTCTGTCTTATTGTAAGCCATGTTCTTCTCTCCTTTACAACCTGTTAATGCACTGGTAATTGTTGTTAGTTAAACGGAAGACCCTCATCGTCCACGCTGTCCGGGATGTTGATAAAGCCCGGCGCGACAGCCTCAGACGGAGCCGGCTTTGCCGCAGGTGCCGGTGCAGACTGCTGACGCCATCCGGCGCCGCTGTTCTCACTGCTTGCCTTGCTCTCTGCAAACTCCTGATCTTCTACAATGATATCGGTAGTATAAACTTTCTGTCCATCTCTGTTCGTGTAGCTTCCGGTCTGAATGCGTCCGGTAACTAACAGCTTGGTTCCCTGATGAAGATACTTCTCCGCGAACTCTGCTGCACGGTCAAACGCTACACACTGAATAAAGTCTGCTGTTGAATCGCCATTCGCGTTTCCGCGGCCTCTTCTGTCTACAGCCAGGGTATATCTGGCAATCGCCATCTGACGCTCGCCCTGAGAATAACGGATCTCCGGATCTCTGGTCAGCCTGCCCATTAAAATAACTTTATTCATAGGTCTACCTCTCTTTTTTAAGCTTCCTGCTTAACGCAAAGATATCTGACTACTGGCTCCATAATACGGATGTGCTGCTCTACTTCGTTCGGGCACTCGGAATCACCCTCGAACTGAATGAAGTAGTAGTAAGCTTCCTTCATCTTCTGGATCTCGTAAGCCAGTCTCTTCTTACCCCAGTCATCTACGTTGGTTACAGTACCGTTGAAGCGGGTGATGTATCCGCTAACCTTCTCGATGACAGCTGCTCTCTCTTCTTCCTCAAGCTTTGCGCTGACTACGACTGCTAACTCGTACTTGTTCATCTTGTTTACCTCCTTGTGGTCTCTGGCCATTCGTTTTTTGCGCGAACAGCAAGGATATGATTTTGCATCACGGTTCTTTATAATAACATATTTCCGGTTGGAATGCAAGCATTTTCCGCAGGTTTTTTGGGTTTTTCTTGAATTTTTTTCAGTTTTCCATTATACTGGATGTATCTTTGCATAAAAGATTCCGAGAGTACATTTTTCTATGGGAGGGGGCATATTTCATGTTTCAATATGAAGTCGGTGATATTGTCACGCTGAAAAAACCGCATCCATGCAAAAGCCACGACTGGGAAATTCTCCGTGTCGGCATGGATTTCAGGCTCCGGTGCCTTGGCTGCGGCCATCAGGTAATGGTTCCAAGGCGGCTCGTCGAAAAAAATACAAAAAGCGTACGGAAGCCGTAAAAAGACAGACTGCAGTTTTCGAGGGATCACCTCAAGCGCTGCAGTCTGTCTTTTTATCTTCTGCTTTTTCTCCCGAAAATCCGCCAACTCATATGCAAAACCGGCTCAGCAGATCCCTTTGCATGCCTCCGACAGCACACTTCCGATTGATTCCCGGATCACCAGATCCGCCATGGAATCTCTCGGTGTCGCATCTCGATTGATCAGCACCAGACGGTCTCCGCGGTAATCGTCAATCAAACCAGCCGCAGGCCAGACCGTCAACGACGTCCCGCCAATAATCAGCATATCTGCCTTCTGAATTGCTTTCACTGCGTTTGTAATCGTTTCCTGGTTCAGGCTTTCCTCATAAAGCACAACATCCGGCTTAACCGGTCCGCCGCAGCTGCACCGCGGGACTCCAGTGCTGTTGAGGATGTAATCCAATCCATAAAACTTTCCGCAGCGTTCGCAGTAATTGCGAAGCACGCTTCCATGAAGCTCATATACCGTCTTGCTGCCCGCAAGCTGATGAAGGCCGTCAATATTCTGCGTAATCACTGCTTTCAGGATTCCCTTCTTTTCCAGCGCCGCAAGGGCCAGATGCGCCTTATTTGGTTTTGCATTCGGGAACAGCATCTTCCTGCGGTAGAACCGGAAAAATTCCTCCGGATACCGGCGGTAAAAGCTATTGCTCAAAATGGTTTCCGGCGGATAATCATACTCCTGATTGTACAATCCGTCCGTACTGCGAAAATCAGGGATTCCGCTTTCCGTCGATACACCCGCGCCTCCAAAAAACACAACATTTGAACTTTCACTCAGCCATTGATGCAGCTTCTTTACCTCGTCTGTCATAGCTGTTACCCCAGCTTGATTCCCTTTAACAACGCGCCGAGTCCGGTTGTTGCCTGCGCGTCTTCCTTGTACTCCGGAATATCCGCGTCCTCAGTCACTTCATTGCTGGTTACCTCAGCAGCTTCCTTCATGCTCAGGCTGATCTTGTTATCCGCAATCTTAATGATCTTAACCTTGACGGTATCGCCTTCCTTTAATACCTGACTCGGATGCTTTAATCGGCGGTCGCTGATCTGGGAGATATGAAGCAGGCCGCTGATGCCGTCTCCGATATCAACAAATGCGCCATAATCCTTGATCTGCTCAACCTTTCCTTCTACAATCGTTCCAACGGTGTACTTGCCGATCTTCTTATTCTTGTCTTCCATCGCCTTCTGCTGCAGAATCTCACGGGCAGACAGGATAACTCTCTTGTCTTCCTCATTAACCTCCGTTACCTGGAAATCAATCTCCTGATTCAGATACGGATTCGTATCCTCCACATAGGTCAGCGCCAGACGGGATGCCGGCATAAACGCGCGCACACCTTCTACGTAAATAACAACGCCACCCTTCACAACGCCGCCAACCTTGCCATGGAACACCTTCTTTGTCTTTACAGCCTCTCTCAGACGATCCCATGCCAGCGTATCATCTGCTTCCTTTCTTGAGAGCAGCAGATTTCCGGCTCCGTCATCGGTCTTTACAACCGTTGCGGTAATCGGATCGCCGACATGAACCTCTGCCAGAACGGAGAATCCCGGATCGTTGCTCATCTCATCTGCCGGAATCCGGCCCGGAGCATAATAATTAAAGTCGATCATAACATCGCGCTCATTCACGTCGATGACAGTGCCGTTTACCAGATCTCCCGGACGGATGCGGCGGTAAGAAGCTTCCAGCTCCTCCTTGTAATCCTCCATTGTTTCCTGCTTTTCTTCCTGTACTGCTTCGATCTTTTCTTTTTCTTCCATTTTATTGTCTTCCTTTCCTATTTATGTACTCTTGGAATCTCGTTGTGCCTGAATTTGCAAGAGGATTTTTTATCGAAGGCGGCTGAATTTTTGAGGCGTACGCAGTGCGTACGTTGATAAAATCCAGATATCTCCGGCGGAAAATCAGCTGCAAAGCCAGGTGCATAAGAGAATCCAGGAGTACATATTTCTAATAATGCAAACGCCGCCATCGCAAGCGCGATGACGGCATGCCATAACCGGTATCGGATTACCGGTTCTTTTCAATTGCACGCACCTGCTCGATCAACTCCGCGCTGTCCTTTTTCGGCACCCGCTTCGCGCTGAGCACTGCGCTCAGCATATCGCTCACGGAGCCGTCAAACCAGAAGTTGACAAACTGTCTTGCCTGCTCCTGGACAAACTTCTTGTCGTTAATTGCAGATGAATAATAAAATGTTCGTCCGTTTCTTGTCCCTGTCACATACCCTTTATCAATCAGATGAGAAATAAACGTGCAGACAGTGGAACGTTTCCAGTCCCTCTCATACGCATCTTCCAGGACCTCCATGATCTGTACCAGCGAAATTGGTCCGTCTGCCTCCTGAATGCAGCGGAAAACCAGCATTTCGCAGTCTGTAATATCTGAAAAAAGCATCGCGTCCTCCTATCTGTAAAATGCATTTCTTTAAGATTAATACAAGAGCACAGTTTTGTCAAGTCCAGGAACAAACACACACTACAGACAAATTGATCGTTCCGCTTCCTGCCAAAGTCCCTTGCCGTTTGGAAATCCTCTGCCTGTGAACAAATTTATTCAAACTCTATTATACCATACGGATGCGGGTGACTATATCCAGTATAAGTCTCCGTTGCTTCATCTGCATCAATTCCATCAATAATAAATGAAAATTCCGGATAGGAAGCAATTTCTGATTCATGGAAATATCCATCACTGATAAAATCAGTTGTATAATCCCCTGTTACAAATGAAGCTCTCCTCTCTCCATATGCATCAGCTGTCGGACAGGTTTCAATCGTTTCCCCATTTACAGTCCAGGTTGATGTATCAAAAACGTGCAATATTCCATTTTTAATTGCTTCTTCTACTTCCCTTACCTGTTCAGCGGTTCCTTCCGGCAGCGCCGATTCATTTAACTCCGTAATGCCTACCGCATCCTGCGCGTATCCTGCGCACCAATCCGTATCAATCATATATCCATTAATAATAGAATCGACCGCATATGTGTAATAAACGTTCCAATCGGAAACTACTGA
Source organism: uncultured bacterium (assembly GCA_905214365.1). Lineage (GTDB taxonomy): Bacteria > Bacillota > Clostridia > Lachnospirales > Lachnospiraceae > Anthropogastromicrobium. The sequence goes on along the minus strand of CAJMMH010000041.1, from coordinate 2,340 downwards.
CGTCAATGCATAATTAGGCGCTATATCCAGCATAGACTTATTGCATCCCACAAAGTAAACGCCAGCATCCTCACACACTTCTGCTACAGTCGTTGTTCCTGTATGATGTGAAAGCAGAACACAGCCCTCATTAATCAATTCTTCTGCAGTTTCCCGATCCTTATCACAGGATGCCCAGCTATAATCATACTTTACCCGCATCGTTACACTTGGGCATACTGATCTTGCGCCAAGATAAAAAGCAGAAAAGCCCGAAATCACTTCCGTAACCGGAAATGCGCCTACAAAGCCTAATTTGGCTTCGTCTTCGGTTATTTCACCAGTTTCAATCATTTCATTGAGCTTTATTCCCGCAACCACACCTGAAACATAGCGTGCCTCATGCATTGCGAAATTAAAATTGTGCATTGGCTCTAAACTCAGAATTCCATAGCCAGCTTTGCTCTGATCAAAGCCTATCCATTTACTATTATCGTTGATATCACGTACATAAGCTTCTGTCCCAATCGAGCAAAATTGTGTGTCCCAGCTATTTACATTAAATACACCTGTTCCATAAGGCGAATTTTGATCTGACCAATATGCCATTACTTCATCATGTGCAACATAATCTCCAAAAACGATATTGCAGTCCAGAAACAAGTCCTCACATGCATTCGCATTCGGATCATCCCAAACAAATACTACCTGATCATCAGAAAGCCCCATTGTTTCCTGCATTTTTTTTGCAGCTTCGTAATGAGATGCCGTAAACTCATTATCTTCATCGCTGCTAAAAATAAACCCAACCTTAACATATTCTTGATCGACTGGCTCGCACGCATAGTAGCGGTCACCCTCCATATGCACATATCCTACGTTCTCTTCATCGGCCTGTACCACTGCCGCTGATCCCACACTCATCCCCGACAATATAACGCCTGCTAAAAATACGGAGTAAATTCTCTTTTTCATAAGCTTTTTCGCCAGATATGCATTCACCCAAAAGATTTTTATTTTCTTCCTCATGTTATCTGGCTGCCCCCTTCCTTTATAAATATACTGCCATAAATCCTATCTGACAAGCATTTATCGCATCAATCATCCCATAATTTACTTATTCCGTTACTATACGCTTTGCTCGAACAATAACGGATTTTGTCATCACATACATTCCAAAGCGCCACCTTTTTATCCTCAGACTGCCGCGAACCATACCGCGCAGACCGCGCCAAGCAGACAGATCCCCAGCACACGCCCAACGCCATGAGAGAATCGGATTCCGGCGGTTTCAAACACCAGAACCAGCAGCGCGAACGCTGAAAGCCTTGCTGTCTCTGCTGACAGCACAACTGGCTGCAGCAGGCAGGCCAGTCCAAGAGATCCGCTGAATGCCAGCGACGCCGGGCCGCTTAACGCAATCTGGATCCGTTTCATTCCCGGTTTTCCTTCTGTCCGAAAAAACAGCAGGAACGCTGCGGCAAATAGCAGCAGTCCTACTGCTATTCCCCAGACGCCCGGTTCTGCCTTTGCCTGATCCGCCAGATTGGCAAGGCTTCCGGCTGTAACCACTCCGCCTCCTTCCGCCAGACAGACTGCCGCGCACGCTGCAACTATCGCCGGGAACATGGGCCAGCCAGCCTGTTTCCTGATGATCGGGTATCCGCGCATGGAATCCCGCAGCAGAACTCTGCACTCTGCCAAAAAGAAAATCAGAAAAACGACTCCGCTGATGCGCCCAAGTCTGACATCCGGGTGACTTGGCTGCCAGGTTTTTAACCCAATCACGAACAGGTATGCCAACGCCGCAAACAGAAACCGGTTTTCTCTTCTGAGGACAAGCGAACCGCACCGGTACGGCCGGATTACCGCCAGGATTCCTGCCGCCGCTGCCGGACCAAACACACAAACCGCAGTCAGCGCCGTCAGAAGCATGGTGAATTGCTGCTGCTGTGCCGCTGCCGCCGTCAACACCATAAATGGGAATACCCGAAGTCCGAACATCCGCAGAAAGCTGCACATAACCCTGCCGCGCGGATCCGATCCAATCGCCAGGCGCAGTCCTCCTGCCGCCGCTGCACAGCCTGCAGTCATTATAGCAATTCCTGCCAGAAATTTCAGCCATTCCATCCGGTTCACCTCCCAATGCAGATCAATAAGTACGTTCAGTGTACCACAACTGCCACACTTTGACAATCCGCTGCCGCACTGTAAACTGCATAAATACCATCTACGCAAAAGGCTTTCATTGTTTTAACAAATCAAGAAAGTCCCCTGCTTCAATTGCGAAGAGCAATAAGCAGTGAGGGACTTGCTTGTATCAGGAGGGGGACAAGCCCCTCCTGATAAACTGCGAATATC
>CAJMMH010000040.1 GCA_905214365.1 uncultured bacterium | reverse complement strand
ATATAAGATGTACGCCCGGAGACGGCTGCGAAGGCAGCCGGCAGGGATTGATTTGTGAAAACAGCAGAGCGGATGATGCTTGCATGATCCAGACGCTGCAGAATGAAACAGAGAGGAGGACATGCAGATGGCAGAAAGCTATAAGTGTCCGGGCTGCGGCGCGGCACTGGTATATCAGGAGGGCAGCAAAGAACTGGTGTGTCCGTATTGCGGGACGAAGGTGTCGATTGATGAGCTGAAGCAGCAGACGGAGAAGAAAAAGCAAAAGGAGCAGAGCGAAGCGAAGGCATCTGCTGCGGGCGCGCAGAAAGGCGCGGACAGTGCACAGACGGCTGCCGGACAGACAGCTGCGCAGAGCGCTGCAGAGCAGGAGGTATTTCACTGCGAAAGCTGCGGTGCGGAGCTGGAAACCGGAGCATATACAGCCGCAACGATGTGTCCGTTCTGCGGAAGTCCTGTGGTGTTGACTTCGAGGCTGTCGGGAACGGGAAAGCCTGCTTCGGTGCTTCCGTTCCAGATAAAAAAAGAAGAAGCGGCGGAGAAGTTCCGGGAATGGACGAAGAGCGGTCTTTTTACGCCGAAGGGCTTTTACAGCAAAGCAACGCTCGACAAGATCCGCGGCCGTTATGTTCCGTATTGGCTGTTTGATATGGATGCGTTTGTACATATGCGGGCGGACGCGACAAAGGTCCGCACGGAAACGGACGGGGATTACGAATATACCTATACCGATCATTACCAGGTGCTCAGGGACGCGGATACCGCGTTTGAGCGGATTCCGGCTGATGCGTCGAAGGAAATGCCGGATGATACGATGGAGCGGCTGGAACCGTACTCCTACGAGAAGCTGGAGGCGTTTGACTATCCGTACCTTTCCGGCTACGAAGCGGAGTGTACCAATTTCCGTCCGGAAGAACTTGAACCGAGAGCAAGGGAACGGGCAAAAGAGGCGGCAGAGCGCGCGACCAGAAATACCATCGAGGGTTACAGCAGCGTGACTGTGACCTCCTGCCAGACCAATCTGCGGGGAACGAAACAGGAGTACACGATGCTTCCGGTCTGGGAGCTGACCTATCGGTTCCGTGGAAAGGACTGGAAGCTGTATCTGAACGGAGAGAACGGACGGAAGATCGGTTCGCTTCCGGTTGATCCGGGGCGCGCGGCGGTCTGCTTCGGCATCTGTTCCGCGGCAATTTTTGTGCTTGCCGCAATCGTATGGGGGATTGCACTATGATGAGAGAAAAAAAGGGAAGCCGGTATCTGCCGGCAGTGCTTGCCGCGTTTCTTATGATGATGTATCTTCTAGTTCCAGCTGCCGCAGCCGACTCATTTGTATCAGACGGAGCGGGATTATTTACCGCCTTTGAGGTGCAGGCGCTGGAGAATGCCGCAAAGGAAAAAGGAGAGCAGATCGGAGCGGATCTGGTCATTGTGACAACTGACGAGTATTATTCGGAGGAGGAAACCGACCATGCAAGAGCGTATCTGCTTGACAACGGGTACGGCGTCGGAGAGGGCCGCGAGGGCATTATCTTTCTGATCAATATGGACAAGCGCAAGTATACTGTATATGAGTACAACGACAAGGCGTCCGGTTATCTTCTGACGGATTATGAGGGTGATCAGATCCTTGACGCGCTTGAGAGTGATATGAGAGCCGGAAATTATTACGATGCGGCGGAAACGTTTCTCGATTCCTGCGTATACTATGCAGGTGTGGACGAGGGCGAAAATTATCCGGACAGCCAGGTACATGAACAGGAGTCCACGATCAACTGGGGCATCTGCATCGTGATCGGTCTTGTGGGAGGCGGAATCCTGACCGGAGTTCTCATCGCTTCCAGAAACAATGACAGCAAGCCGGGTCCGCGTACCTACATGAAGGGTAAGGAGATCCAGCTTCGCCGGGAGGAAGACCGCTTTATCCGCACGACGGTTACCAAGCGCAAGATTGAAAAGGAATCGTCCAATGACAGCGGAGGAGACAGCGGTGGTTTTTCCGGAGGAGACAGCGACGGCGGCCACGGGGGCAGCCGCAGCTTCTGACAGAAAACAAGCCGCAAAAGCAGGTACATAAGAAATTCCGAAAGTACATATTATATAAATGGAGGAAAAGAAAGTGGAGCAGAAATATCCTGTAGTAACAATTGAGATGGAAAACGGAGCGATTATGAAGGCGGAGCTGTATCCGGAAATCGCACCGAATACGGTTAATAATTTCATCAGCCTGGTAAAGAAGGGATTTTATGATGGTGTAATCTTTCACCGTGTCATTCCGGGATTTATGATCCAGGGCGGAGATCCGGAAGGAACCGGTATGGGCGGTCCTGGTTACAGCATTAAGGGCGAGTTTTCCCAGAATGGCTTTACCAACAATTTGAAGCATACGCCTGGTGTTCTGTCGATGGCGCGTACCATGATGCCGAACAGTGCGGGCAGCCAGTTCTTCATCATGCACAAGACTTCTCCGCATCTGGACGGCGCGTATGCGGCATTCGGCAAGGTGGTTGAGGGTCTTGACACCGTTAATGCGATTGCGGCTGCAGCGACCGATTACATGGATCGTCCGTTAGAAGAGCAAAAGATGAAGCAGGTTACGGTTGAAACGTTTGGCGTTGAGTATCCGGAACCGGAAAAATGCTGATTTCCTTTCGCTTCGGACAGGAAGAAACAACAGGCGGTCAGGTATGGCTGACGGATGACCCGGCGCAAGCACGCATGCTTTGGACGCATGAGCCTGTCATCGGAATTATAGGTCCCGGATCAGAGTATCATCTCTGGTCCGGAATTTTGTATCTTGCGGAAAGTCCGGAAGCAGTGACACCGGATTATGCGGCGCGCGTCTGGTGTCGGTTTTATCACGAGCCGGTTGTGATTGCACAGAAAACGGCAGAAGGAGAAGACTGGAAGCTGAGGGAGATGACAAAGCAGGATCTGCCGCTGCTTGACCGTCTTTACCGGGATCCGCAGGTACTGCGCTTTCTGCCGCATCCGCTTGGAGAAGAGCAGAAGAGCGGTGAAAACGAGCGGATGCATGTCTGGGAGGCATGGCTTGACGCGTACAGGGAGCTGGTCTACGAGCGGGAACAGCCTGCCATGTGGACGATTGCTGATGGGGAAGACCGTTTTCTTGGCCGTCTTGGTTTGGAGTGGAGAGCCGGAGAGGATGTGTCAGGCGATCCGGACGGATATTATCTTGGATACGCTCTTTTGCCGGAGCATCGCGGAAAGGGACTGGTTGTCCGCGCGGCACAGGCATTGTTTGCGTATCTGGAAGAGGAATGGGAAATTTCAAAGCTCTGGCTGAAGTGCCGGGCGGACAATACCGCGTCGGTGAACTGTGCAGAGCGGATGGGATTTTCTATTCAACGGCGGATGGACGGCGGCTTTCTGCTGATGAAGCGCTGACAGAGTCTTGCCGCAGAGAGTCTGACGGTGTATTGAGATAGCAGGAAACGCAATAAAACAAAAAACAGAGGATTCTATCCGGGACTGACCGGATCAGAATCCTCTGTTTGTCTTTTACAGGCAGGTCTTACAGCCGTGCCTGCAACAGGCTGATTTTTCAGCCTTCTTTTTTCATGTCAGTGATCATATCCAGAATCACATCGCGGACATGAGCGCCTGCAAAGCGGCGATCTTCTTTGCTGAGTGATTTCAGATCAATTGGGTCGCCGAAACGGATCTTTACGCGGGTTGCCTTAATCCACGGAAAATGATTTTCCAGAACATCCGCAGTACCGACCATGGCAACAGGGATGACCGGGCATCCGCTTTTTTCCGCAATCTTCAGGCTGCCTTCCTTAAACTCCAGCATATCAGTTTCGGAAGCGCCGCGGCTTCGGGTTCCCTCCGGGTAGATGCACATGGAAATACCGTGCTTTACCTCGTCGATTCCCTGCAGGATGGTTTTTAGCCCTTCCTTAATGTTGCTGCGGTCGAGGAACAGACAGTGGATATAGCGCATCCAGAGAGAAAGCAGCGGAACCTTCAGCATTTCCTTTTTAGCAACATAGCCGGTGACACCGGGGAACAGCGTGTAGCTGACCACGATATCAAAGAATCCGCGGTGGTTTCCAACATAAAGAACCGGACGGTCAGTTGGGATTTTTTCCGTACCCTCGGCGGTTACGCGGACGCCTGCAAGAAACAGGACAACCCGGAACGCGCCGCTGACGATGTGCTTCGCCGCGCGATCCTTCAGGCCCGGATTTTTCTTCCCGATCAGCCACAGGACAAACGCCGGGATGCATCCGATCACCAGAAACAGAAACACAAACACGACAACAAGAATCAGTCGGATCATGGTTTACTCCTTTTTGGCTGCTTTGCGTGTGCTTTTACGGGTGGTCTTTTTCGCAGTTGTACGCTTTGCGTCTGTGCTTTTGGAAGCTCCGTCAGCCGGATCAGAAGCCTTGGCCGTTTTGACGGAAGCTCTGCAGGTCTTCTTGAGAGCGGCGCTTTCGGAAGCGTCAGCATCGGAAACATCCGTGTCGGAACTGCGTTCAATGGAGCTGAAATCAATCGGCTCATAGGCGTTCGGGGCGTACGGATCTTCTTCCTTTACGGTTTCATCCTCTTCAAGTTCCTCGTCAAGAGAACGGCAGCGGCCGAACAGTTCGGTCATTGCGCGGAGATTCTCGGCAAGCTGCGCGGTCAGATGATCGCTGCGGAAACGGAATGCCCAGTTTCCTGCTGCAACCGACGGAGTATTCATACGGCAGTCGCTGCCGAAGCCAAGCAGATCCTGGATCGGATACACGCTGAACTTCGCGGTAGTGCTCATTGCCGCGCGGATCATATCCCAGTGAATGATGTTGGCGTCAGTGTTCAGATAACGACGGACGCGGTCCTGCAGCTTCGGCGTCAGGGACTGATACCAGCCATAGGTCGTATCATTGTCATGCGTTCCGGTATAGCAGATGCAATTGGATGTCGTGAAACGGTACGGCAGAGTATCGTTGTCGGTCGGATCAGCGAAGGCAAACTGAAGTACCTTCATGCCAGGCAGATTGAAGTCATCGCGCAATTTTTCAACTGCCGGAGTGATGATGCCAAGGTCTTCCGCCCAGATCGGAATTTCATTGCCGAAGGTTTCGCGGATTGCCCGGAACAGATCTTCGCGGGGACCGGGCATCCATTTGCCTTCCATTGCTGTCTTCGCGCCGTATGGAATCGCAAAGAACTGCTCAAAGCCGCGGAAATGATCGATACGGATATAGTCAACCATGCGCAGCTGGCCCTTCAGACGGCGCATCCACCAGTCATAGCCAGTACGCTTATGCTCGACCCAGTTATAAAGCGGATTGCCCCACAGCTGTCCGGTTGCGGAAAAATAATCCGGCGGGACTCCGGCAACGACAGTCGGGTATCCTTCCGAATCCAGTAGGAACAGGTCGCGGTTTGCCCAGACGTCGGCACTGTCAAGCGCAACGAAAATCGGGATATCGCCGACAATCTTCACATCATTTACTGCTGCGTATTCCTTCAGCGTATTCCACTGACGGAAGAACAGGAACTGGATATACTTGTAGTAAGTGACTGCGTCACTGAGCTTTTTGTTCCAGAATTCCTTTATAGCCGGAGTCGGATTGCGCAGATCATCCTCCCACTCTAACCAGCACTTGCCGTTGTGAGCGTCTTTTCCTGCCATAAACAGCGCGTAATCGTCAAGCCACTGCGCCTCATCTTCGCAGAACTGGCGGAACTCGGTGAACAGAGCCACCGATGCATGTTCCTTGAAATATTCATAGGAACGGTGAAGCACACGGGTCTTGGCCGGAATCACATCGCCGTAGTAAATATGATCCGGGTTAAACTGCGGATAGTCGGCAAGTGCATCACTGTCAAGCAGCCCGCTCTTTACCAGCTCATCCGGGCTGATTAGAAGCGGCTGTCCGGCAAAAGCGGAAAACGCCTGATAGGGAGAATCCCCGTAGCCGGTCGGGCCAAGCGGCAGAATCTGCCAGATTGTCTGGCCTGCGCCGACAAGGAAGTTAATAAAATCATATGCGCCCTTTCCAAAATCACCGATTCCATACGGAGATGGAAAGCTGGTCGGATGAACCAGGATTCCGGAATAACGCGGTTCTAATTCTTTCATTAGCAGCCTCCTAGAGTTTTATGTACTCTTGCAACCTCTTATGTACCTGCCTTTGCGGCTGATTTTCCGCCGGAGATGTCTGAATTTCATCAACGTACGCGCCGCGTACGCCTCAAAAATTCAGGCACCTCCGACAAAAAATCCGCTCGCAAATCCAGGTACAACGAGATTCCAAGAGTACATTAGTATGTGCGCTTGAAACCTCAATATATAAGAAGGCTCTGAGAGTACGTTTTTTGTCTGCGGATACAGACAAATAGTATGGTAACAGTATAGCATCGGAAAATAATCCAGTCAATGAAAGAAACGATTCGCGCATCGGAAGTGGTGAAAAAAACTGTATTTTATATAAAGTTTTTTGGCAGAGGCAGACAGAAAAAACGATTTGTGGTATAGTAATGACAGAGAAAATGCTGTCGGCTGCGGCGGGAAGGTTCCGGACAGGAAATTCCGGAAAGGTGCCGCGGCGGAAAAATTGAGCCAGGCGGGGAGCGTTCCGGACGGCCAGTCAGAATTGTCTCCGACAGGATTCCTTTGAGACGGGCGGAGACGGAAGGGTGGATGAGTGAAACAGGAAACCAGGAAAATCATTTCAACAAAAGCTAACACGCTGTATGCGATGAAGAATCTTCTCAAAAAGTCCCGGATTGAGGAGATGTATATTTTGAAGGTCGCTGATTTCTGGGCGGACAGAGAGCGGGTATGCACGGAGATTATGGAGCAGTTCGGCGGCTGCCGGATTATCGTGCGGAGTTCGTCAACGCTGGAGGATAGTCTGAAGGCGTCAAATGCCGGCCATTATAAAAGTATTCTTGATGTAGATTCTGCAAGCCGCCGGGAGATTATTGATTCGGTTGAGGCGGTGATTCAGTCGTATCGCCAGGATCAGGAGTCGGTTCAGGGCGAGCAGGTTCTGATTCAGCGGCAGGCTGTGGACGTATGCGCAAGCGGCGTTGTTTTTACCAGGGATCTGCGAGGAAATCGTCCGTATTATTTGGTAAATTATGACGGTCAGGGATCCACCGACAGTGTTACGAGCGGGCGCGGCGGCACGATGTTGTGGATTGCGCGTGATGTGGATATTTTCCAGCTGGAGGAGAACTGGAGAAATCTGATTACGGCAGTAAAGGAAGTTGAGAACATCATCGAGGGAATCCCGCTTGATATTGAGTTTGCCATCAACAGCAGGAAGGAAGTGATTCTGTTTCAGGTCCGTCCGCTTGCAGCCGGATACCGCGAAGGAAAGAGTGTCGATGACTATTCCTTTTTCCGGATCAAGGACCGTGTGCGGATGGAGTACGAGGAGCATCTGGATGCGATTACCGGGAAGGAAATGAAGCTGTCGGATATGGCGTTCTGGAATCCGTCGGAGATGATCGGCAGCAATCCGAAGGGGCTGGATTATTCGCTGTACCGGGAGATCATCACGCATCACGCGTGGAACGAAGGAATCGTCGGAATCGGATACCGGAAGCTGAATGAGGATTTGATGTATCAGGTCGGAAACAAGCCGTATATCAACCTGAACTATTCGTTCTATGCGCTGATCCCGGCGTCCATTGATGAGCCGCTTGCACTCCGTCTGGTCAGTTATTATCAGGACAGGCTGGAAGAGGATCTTTCCGCACACGATAAGATTGAATTTGAAATCGCGTTCAGCAGTTACGATTTTATGACGGAGAAAAATACGCGGAAGCTGCTTGCGCATGGATTTTCCGGGGAGGAGCGGAAACTTCTGATTGACAGTCTGCGTCAGCTTACGGTGTCGGCAATTCAGAATCAGAAGGAGATTCTTGAACGGGATCTGGAGTCGCTTGGAAAGCTGGAAACAATGCGCCGTGAGGTAGAGACAGTCTGGAACGAGGGCGCGGATGTCGATCGTCTGGCTGCCGGAATTGTCCGGCTGTTAGACGGACTGAAGACCTTTGGTACGCCTCAGTTTTCCAGGCAGGCAAGGCTTGCATTCATTGCGCGTTCGTTTATCCGGACGTTAGCGGAGGCCGGGTACTGTACCGCGGAGGAGACGGACGGCTTTATGCTTTCGATTTCCACAGTATCCTCGGCGTTTAACGATGATTTCCAGCTGTACTCCAAGGGAAAAATGACGAGGGAAGAGTTTAACCGGAAGTACGGTCATCTGCGCAGCGGCACATACGATATCCGTACCGAACGATACGACGCGATGAATTTCCGCCCGGCATCCACCAGGAATAAGCCGCAGGCGCGGCGGAGAAAGAAGTCTCTGAATCTGGATGGGCTTGAGCGCGCACTGAAGGATCATGGTATTCCGGTGACGCCGGAGGCATTTGAGCATTTTCTGGTAACGGAAATCGAGCAGAGAGAGTATTTCAAATTTGAGTTTACGAAGTCATTAAGCCTGGTGCTGGAAATGATCCGCAGCATCGGCGCACGCCTGGAGATTCGCGTGGAGGATCTGTCCTGGCTGACGGTAGAGGATTTCCGGTTGTACGAGCAGGGGAGGAATCCGGAGGAGACTAAGCAGCTATGGATGCGCCTGATTACCAGACGGCGCAGACGCAGCCATGAACAGCTGCTGCTTCTTCTGCCGGAGGTGATTACCTCAGCGGCAAGTCTGGATGTGATTCCGGTTTATGAGGCACGCCCGAACTTTATCACTTCAAAAAAGGTAGAGGGAGAGGTCGTCCTGCTGGATGAAGAGCCGGATGCGGACATCACGGGAAAGATTGTTGTTGTGCCGAAGGCCGATCCCGGCTACGAATGGATCTTTACCAAGAAGATTCGCGCGTTTATTACAAAATACGGCGGAGCGGCCTCCCATATGGCGATCCGGTGCGCGGAGTTTGATATTCCGGCGGCAATTGGCTGCGGAGAGAAGATTTACGATGCGGTTTCCCGCTTAGATTATCTGGAACTGGACTGTCGAAACGGCCTGATCAAAGAGGGAATCCAGTACAAGAATCTCCATGCTCTGATTACGCAGCGGGAGGGCGTCAATGATTACGGCGATCCGACGGATATCCTGGAGGCGGGATACATCCGCTTTTACGAGCTCTTGGGCTTTATTCCGAAGCCGGTGTCCAACTTTACCCGGAACTTTGATCTGCTGTTTGACGATGAGATTGATCTGCTGATTGTTGTCGGAGGCGGCGCGCTCAATCCCCATTTTTACGACCGCCCGCATAATGAGCCGACGCAGCCGCACCGGGACAAAACAGAGGAAAAGCTGATCCATTATTGTGTGAATCATGGAATTCCGATCATCGCGACCTGCCGCGGCATGCAGTATATCAACTATCTATTCGGCGGGAAGCTGACGTACCATCCGGAACTGAAGAAAGAGCGGAGACGCGGAAAGGATCATGAGGTGTATCTGGTCAAGGAGGATCGGACGATATTTGTTAACAACTATCACAGCGATGTAATTTTTGAAAAAGATCTTGCACCCTGCTTTGAGGTGCTTGCGTTTGACCGGGAAAATGGAACCGTGGAAGCATACGGCTCAGAGGAAATGAAACTGCTTGCGCTCCAGTGGCATCCGGAGCGGCGTTTTGAAACGCCCGGTGCAGTCGATGAGACGAGAAAAATTGTACGCAACTTTATTTCAAAGTATATTCATTAAAAAGAAACGGAAAACAAAAGAGGATATCCGAAGCCAGATGAAAACAAGGCTTTGGATATCCTCTGAATTTTTACCGTTACTTTTCTGCCTTTTCTGCAAGCTCTGCGCGGTGCCTTGCAAGCAGGCGGTTGATGCGGTCGGTCGGGATCAGCAGATCGTGCAGAGACACATTGTGGTTCAGATGATCAATCAGAAGCGCAATGTACTTGCTCAGATCTACGTCAACATAGTACGGACGGGAAAGCAGCTCCGGCTTCTGATAAATCAGGTTGGTGGTCAGAATACGGTCGATGATGCCCTCGCGGTAAGCCTCATCCAGCTTGTCAAGACCGCTGGTAAACAGGCCGAAGGTAGCGGCTGCGAAGACGCGGCGCGCCTTTCTGCGCTTCAGCTCTCTTGCAACGTCAAGGATACTGTCTCCGGAGGAAATCATGTCGTCGATGATGAATACGTCCTTATTTTCCACGTTGCTGCCAAGAAATTCGTGAGCGACGATTGGATTCTTTCCGTCAACGATTTTGGTATAATCACGGCGCTTGTAGAACATACCCATGTCAACACCGAGATAGTTGGCAAGCGTTACAGCACGGCCCATGCCGCCTTCATCCGGACTGATAACCATCAGGTTGTTGCTGTCTACGGCAAGATCAGGCTCGACACGCAGCAGCGCCTTGATGAACTGATAAACACACGGAACACTTTCAAATCCGCCGAGCGGGATTGCGTTCTGGACTCTCGGATCATGTGCGTCAAACGTGATGATGTTGGAAACGCCCATCTCAGTCAGCTCCTGCAGCGCCATTGCACAGTCAAGGGACTCGCGGCTGGTACGCTTATGCTGACGGCTTTCATACAGGAACGGCATAATTACGTTGATGCGGCGCGCCTTGCCCTCAACAGCGGCAATGATGCGCTTCAGATCCTGATAATGATCATCCGGGGACATGTGGTTCTTATAACCCGCCAGGTTATAAGTCTGGCTGTAGTTGCAGACATCAACCATCAGATACAGATCATAGCCGCGGACAGACTCTTCAATAACGCCTTTTGCTTCACCGGAACCAAAACGCGGGTTTTTTGCGCGGACAATGTAGTTATCCTTGCTGTAATCGCTGAAATGAATGGTAGATGCATGAATGCTGTCTCTTTCGTTTCGCCACTGAACCAGATAATCATTGACTTTCTTTCCGAGAGTGCTGCAGCTCTCAAGCGGAATCAGTCCCAGGGTGCCAAATGGGATCGTATCGAGATTGGTTGTATTAGGCATAATGTCCTCCTCGTTTGTCAGAATCCAGCCGCAAAGCCGGAACGGTCATATTGCGCATGACATTGTAGCACATTTATATAGAAGAATCAAGGCTTTCCGGCTTTGGTGCGGAATTTTTTTAATATGCGGATATCATCTCCATAGAGCTGGAAAATCCGGTAGGAAGAGAGCAGACGGGAAGCAATTCGCTCGGAATATACTGTCCTGAGTTCATTTACCTTGATGTTCGTGGAGATAATGGTGCAGCGGCGGTTGAGCAGCCGGTCATTGATGCACCGGAACAGCTGACTTGCTGTAAACGAGGTTACAAGCTCGGTTCCAAGATCATCGATAATCAGCAGATCACAGTCCATGATGTAGCGGGAATCCGGACTTTCCTCATCATCCGGATCATTTCCGGTCAGACGGTCAAACAGTTCCACTGCGGAAATCGACATCACGGAATAGGAACGGTCAAGCACTTCCTTTGCGATGCAGTTGGTCAGAAACGTCTTTCCGACTCCGGTTGTTCCGGTAAACAGCAGATTGCCGCAGCCCGGACGGAATGACTCCGCGTAGCGGCGGCACAGTCCTGCCACTTCAGCCATATATTCCCGGTTGCTCTTTCCGCCGAGCATCGGGTTTGGCTCTGGAGAATAATAGTCCAGAGAAAAAGTTTGAAAGTTTTCCGCCTGCAGGATATGCTGAAGATGGGACTGTGAATAGAGAAGGTCAATGCCGGCCTGCCGGAAACAGTGACATTTCTGGCTGCCGATATATCCGGTATCTTTGCAATCCGGACAGGTATAATGAACTTCCAGATCATCAGGAGTTAAGCCGAGTCCGGCTAAGAGAGCTTTCTTTTCTGCGCGGAGACTGTCAAGCCGGTTCTTCTGCCGCTCAATCTCTTCCGGACGATTCAGAAGCCGGGCTCTGGCGAGTCCGGCGGCGGCAGACTGCAGGCTGGCAGTTACTTCCTCTAAGCGCGGGCAGGAATGATAGATGTCTGCCAGCCGCTGTTCCTGTTCATGGATATGGGAAAAACGTCTGCGGCTGTATTCGCGCATGATCTGGTCGTACTGAGAATTTTTCAGAGGCATGGGAAATCCTTTCGTTATAATGTGCTTTCGGAGCTGTCATCGTTTAACATTTGATTTAAAAGCAGCTTTTCATAGTCGGTATCGCGCTCTTCAAAATTGTGGAACTGACGGGCGCTGCGGGAAATTTCAACCGGATGCTTGGCGGCAGACTGGCTCTTGCGGTACTGCAGATCAGCAGCATCCGCTTCTGCCGGAGTCCGGATTCCCTCCTTGAACCAGCTAGAAAGAATCCCTTCCGCGTAGGAAAACTGGTTTGTGCTGACATTTGCCGCAGTCTTAGTGCAGGCGCGGAGAATCATTTCTTTGGAAAAGCCGTACTCCTTTGTCCATCTGCGGATCAGTTCCAGCTCGTCCGGATTGGGATCGCGCCGGGATTTCAGCCCGAATGCCTTCATAATTCCAGTGACGAGAGAGTTGCGGAACGCGCTGTATTCCTGCGCCTGGTCCGCACTGGAGATGCCCTCAGAAAACCATCCGGCGGCTACGGCATCCAGGTACTTCAGGGAAGGAGAACCGGGCGCGCACTGGGTCGCGCAGTACTCTAAGAGCGCTTCCAGAATCTCGGTAGAGCGGTTGAAATTAATATACCAGTAGCCGAGACGGCCGACATCATCCGGCTTCATCAGAGTACCGAGGCTCTGCTCCACCATAAAGACAAATGCCTGAAAATCCAGATCAGAATCAAGCGAGGAAAGCTCTTTTGGCGTCAGATCGCGCGGAATCGGCTTTGCTGCGGGGGCTTTGGTCAAAGCAGGCGCGGGAGCCGGAGAAGCGGAAGAAGCAGACCGTCCGGTATCGGCAGCAGCCACTGCGGCAGTCCCGGCGGAAGATGTTTGTGTGACGGAAGCGCGGGCAGGCTTTGCCTGTCCGGGAAGTGCCTGGTCCGGGACAGAGCGGGAACGTCTGAGCGTTTCCTTCGCCGCGGCGTCGATATCAAGAACGGAGATTGCCTCCAGGATGTGGTCAGAATTAAAGCTGAGCTGGAGCAGACCGGCCTTCTCCCAGTAGGTTAGTGAGCGGAGCAGATCCTGCTGCGGCAGATCAAGCGCGTCGGCGGCAGAAGCCATAGAGAAGTCGCCGTCCGCGCGGTTCAGCTGGCGGAGCAGATACAGAAATACTTTCAGATCATCGCCCCGGCAGGACGGAAGGAAACAGTCAAGAAAGCTTCCCGGAAGAACCAGGAAGTCTGCGGACATACGGTTTACAAGCTGCAGCATTGCCATGAATATCACCTCATATTTGAAATCACGTTACTGTTCACGATAGGAATTTTCTGAACTGAAAATTCCGTAAGATAACGTAGTGGTTGTGGGATTTTGCCGATTCTGCATGCGAAGCATTGACAAAATCCGTTACTGTTTGAGCGCAGCGTGAACAGTAACGAAATCACTGTTGCGCGCAGGAAGAAAAGCGGCAGTTGTCCGTTTGCTGCGCAGTCAGAATACAGTTGGTCAGACCACCTGTAAATAACACTGATTGTACTATAACATACTTTTTGGGGTTTGAAAAGTGCGAGGGAGTGTGCATAAGTGTGGATGTTATCCACTGTGGATATTGTGGATAATGGGGATAACTCGAAATAATAACGTAAAACGAAAAAGAAACAGACGCATTTTTTCTAGAAAAACAAGAAAAAACAACAGAAATTGCTTAAATCCACATAGAGATAAAATAATCCCCAGAGTTATCCACCGGATATCCGGGGATAACAATGGGGATAATGGGGATAACTACAGATTTAAGAGAGATTCTCCAATATCTACAACGTTTCCGGCCCCCATAGTTATCAACAAATCATTGGGGACACAATTTTCCAGAATAAAGTTTTCAATTTCATCAAAGCTTTCCAGATAATGTGCGGGAGTGCCAAGCGCTTCAAGGCGGGTGCGGATATCGTCAAGCTTTTCCCGGCGGGCGCTTTGGGAACCGGCT
>CAJMMH010000039.1 GCA_905214365.1 uncultured bacterium | reverse complement strand
ATGTGCTCTCGGAATCTCGTTGTGCCTGGCTTTGCGGCGGAAAATCAGCCGCAAAGCTGGGTGCATAAGAGATTCCGAGAGTACATCATAATCCAAGGAGGACCTTATGAGTAAAAAAGATAATCTCCTGTCGCCCGGCTCGGTCGGACGCAGGCTCAGGGCCGAGCGAAAGCTGCGGCACATGACCCAGGAAGAATTCGGACGCCTGATCGGTATTTCTCCAAGCTACCTCGGCTCCATTGAACGCGGCGTACGGCCAGTTTCCAACCGCGTCATGCGTCTGCTTCACGAACAGCTTGATATCTCATACGATTACCTGATGGAACGCGGCGGCGCGCTTCCGGACCGGCAGGAGGTCCGCGTTGTCCGTGAACCTGACAGCTACCGCGTCCGCCGCGAGCTGTCCCTGATGATCAGCAGCTGCACCAGCGATGAGGCGCGCGAGTGCCGTGACCTGATCCATGAGTTCTTAAGCTGCGCAAGATCCGGCAGCGGTGATTCTTCCGGTACCGGGTCCGACAGATACAGCCCATAGTTACCGAAGCGCAATCCAGCACATAAATCCGATGCAGATTACGATTGCCGCCGCCATCGGCACGCTGAACAGCTTCTCCTTTGGAAGCTGCTTTAACTGCGCTCGCTCGCCCTTTCCGAGCATCCATACCATATAGCCGGTTCTGGAATTGATCCTTGCAATCGCGTAAATCAGGAGCGCACAGATGCCTGCGGAGAACAGCGCAGCGAGGAACAGATATCCACCCTGAAGTACAAGCATCCCGCTTCCGCCTGAGCCGTACAGCAGCTGCGAACTGCTTTCCACTGCCTGCGCATAATCCGACGCGGAACGGTACGACGCCATTACTGCCACGGACTGAAAGTTGATCCCGAAATGAACCAGCATCGGCGCGTAAATGGTCCCGCTTGCCTCTTCAAGCAGTACAAAAACAATGCCAAGAATTACTGCGTATGAGAACTGATTCCAGTTCATATGCAGCATCCCGAAATACAGCGCGCTGACGAGAGCCGCTGCGTAAAATCCGTGCCTGCGGTATCCCCGGAAGAAAATTCCCCGGAAGACAAATTCTTCGCAATATGCCGGAAGAACCGCCATCAGCAGTACGCCCGCCCACACCGGCATCGACGTGATTGTTCCCGCCGCCGCAGCTGCCGTATTTCCGAAGAAAATCGTTGTTACATAATTAAAGAAGGATACCAATGGCGATACAGCCGGTACAAACACAATCAGGCAGCACACGGTTCCAAGCGTCAGCCTGCGATGCGGAATCATCCTTCTTGTATCCTTCCCGTTTTTCTTCACATAAATCAGGGAAGGAAGCATAATCAGAAGCTCTCCGGCCGCCATTGTTGCCCAGGACGGAAGGCTGTCCATCTGTGGGATAAGCAGCGGGAGAAACATAAACGCCAGATAAAGAATTACCGTCGCCAGAAACGCGGTACTGAGTTTGGTTGACTGCGGCATACGCTCACACTCCTTTCCGGACTGCCGCCGGTTTTGTTTTCCGCCGTGCAGATCAGATCCGGTCAATCCGGTCATCCTGGATGCTGATTTTTCTCTCCTTCAGGAGATGGCCAAGCGCGCGCTTGAACGCATTCTTGCTCATGCGCAGCTCTCTCTTGATTACCTCCGGGTCTGCCTTTTCGCCGAATGGAAGATATCCGCCGAAATCCTCCATTGTTTTCAGAATGGCTTCCGCGTCCGTTCCTATCTGCAGATAGGACTTTTCCCGAAGCGCCAGGTTCAACTTTCCATCCTCACGCACCTGCGTGACGCGTGCCGTTACCGTATCGCCGCAGCGATAGCTGTCAAACAGCTCATGATTCGGAATCATTCCGAAGTAACGGTTGTCAACCGCAACAAACGCACCCATTTCCGGATTGATGCGGTAAATGGTTCCGGTTACCTGATCACCTGCGTGATAGGTATCATTCGGCTCCAGATAAGCATATACCTTCATCGTTGCGCACAGACGTCCGCTCTTATCCTCATACAGGCGGACCAGGCAGTTATCTCCTCTTCTGAGCGGTACAGTCTGTTCTTTAAATGGAAGAAACAAATCCTTTTCCAGTCCCCAGTCCAGAAACGCACCGATCCTGGTCTTATCCTTCACAGTAAGAACTGCCATCTCTCCAATCTGAATCATCGGCTTCTTTGTTGTCGCAATGTTTCTGTCCTGAGAATCCTTATATACAAATACTTCAATCTGATCTCCCGGCTTTGTCTGCGGAGGGACCTGCTTCTTCGGAAGCAGAATCCCGCTGTCCTGATCATTTTCTCCCAGATAAACTCCAAACTCTTTTTCCCGCAGAACCTTCAGCGTCTGCACTTTTCCTAATTCGATCATACGTACTCCTGTTCATTGGCGGTCTCCCCGGACCGCTCTGTTTTGCGTGAGGCAAACGCAATGACTGCGTATACCTTCTTTTCTCCGTCACCAAGCTGAACCGTCACCCGGTCATTCTCCCGCACAACAACCGGCGTCATACGGTCTCCCAGACGCGCCTGACTGCGGTACTCCGCGCGGATCTCTGAAATTTCAAAATCATCCGGCAGATAATCCGAAGCCAGCATAATATACTGTCCATTGTTGACATGGTGATTGGTATCCAGATGCTCCCTGCGGACCGGGAACGTTTCCATCGTTTTTCCCCCGGCCGGCATTTTCAGCTTCCGTTCCGCTGGCTGCGCAGGCGCCGGATCCAGAGGAAGATACGGATCCATGTCCTCCTGTGTCAGCCGTACCGGTCTTGAAACAGACGGCTGCACATAGCACCAGACAGAATTGGCCCATACCAGGCTTTCTCCGTGTTCCGATACAATATTGAAGGTACGGTAGCCAAGCATTCCTGCAAACGAATACGGCCTCGTCTGGATCGCAATCTTTTCCTTGAACCGCGGCAGCCGCCGAAGCTCAATCTGCCAGCCGCAGAGAAGCCACGCCCTGTCTTTTGCTTTCAGCCACTCCAGACCTGCGCCCTCCTTTTCTGACTGAAACGTTGAGCAATCCTGCAGGTAATTCATCATCGCCGCTAACGAAAGTGTTCCGTTTTCACCGATCTCGCTGTAACGCACAATACTTTCAAACTGATACATTGTTTTCACCGCCTCTTGCTGTAACACATCATTTCTGTCCTCTGCCGCATAAAGCGGGCATTCGCCTTCCGCTTTGCCGCCCGCTCCTGAACGCAGTCACCCGAATTCCTCGGAATTCCTCGAATTCTGCGTATTTCTGCCGCCGGACATTGCCCTTATTATAGCATACCATGTTTCCTTTTGAAAAGAAGTTTCGAAAAAAGAATTAGGGCGTTTCTGTTTTTTTCTTTAAAAAGTGCTTGACAAGCTGTTGTTTTTTCGCTATACTATCACTGTTGTTGTGAAGCGCTATCGCCAAACGGTAAGGCACTGGACTCTGACTCCAGCATTTTCCAGGTTCGAATCCTGGTAGCGCTGCTGTAAAGCCTCTGAAGAGATTTCTTCAGAGGTTTTTTGTTTGTTTCAAACGTACTCTAGAGTGCGTTCGAAACATTTGCAGCTGAAAAGGGCAGCCGCGAAACGGATGACACCTCATCCATAATGCAGCTGCCCTCTGTCCTCTCCGCTTCGTTCTCTACGCACGCAAGCGGAGGATTCTTTTACTGCTCCATGCTCTCGACTGTTTCCTCAATTCCCAGCTCTGCTCCCAGAGTTTCGATCTGTTTTTCAATCTCTGACGGATCATTTGTCCAGCAAAATACCACCCTCGGCAATTCCAGATAGTTATTTTCTCCTGCTTCAACCGGAACCAGGACAACCAATCCCGGAAATTCCATGCAGACAAGCTTCGATCCGCTCCAGTCTTTCGGGAGCGGGAACGCTGGAAGCGCATCACCTACCAGCGAAGAAAGCGTAGCGCTTGCCGCCATACCTGTCACATCCTCGCTATAGGTCTGCGTCTGAATTGCAACCGCCGCCTGATCAGCCGCTGAGAGATCCCACGAGCTTTTTCCTTCTTCTTGCGCAAATTGATAAACGCGTACCTGTATCGCTGACCAATTTGCGGTTGCTTCCATCGCGGCTTCCGCTTCCTGTATCAGCGTTTTTATACTCTCAGTCGCCGTGTAAAATCCGGCCATCTCTGTCAGATTGCTTTCCGATGCTTTCTTAACCAGCTGTGAGACCAACGTACTGTAATATGAAGAATCATCGTCCGGCCGATCCTCTTTTGGACACGCAAACGTATAAGCTGTTACTGTTTCCTCCAGTCCGTCAAAGGAATCAAATTTCTCTCCATTCGCAAACAGCTGCACAAACGCGGCTCTTCCGTCATCCGCAGAGAAGCCTTCCTTTGTCTCCCCTTCAAACAACTCCAGCTGATTGTGCAGATACTGTGAAATACTGCCATCAATTGCTGCTGTTCTCATTTTTACCGTCTGCCCATCGTATGGAGTTACGCTGACATAGACAGATGGAGCGCCGTCATAGTACAGCCACATCAGAATCGGATCTGCCAGTTCCTGATCCAGGTGCAGGTACACGCTGTTCTGCAGCATACTATAGGCGCTGATCGCCGTGCTTCCCTGCTGCGCGTTGAAATAATCCGGGATGATTCTGCACATATAATCCAGCCGCGCGCCCTGCGGAAGCAGCTCTCCTCCGCCAACCTGGTTCAAAAATTCATCAGTTTCGCTGCCGGACAGAGTCAGAATCCGGAGATCATCCGGAAGCTGTGATCCGATTTTTTCCGCGGACTGTGCCTGAATCCGGGCCAGCGAATTATCAGAAAGTCCCGCAGTCTGATCCAGCCAGTCGGTATCCGCCGCCATGTCGGCGATTGTCCCGGCATGCGCAAGCGCCTCGCTGACCAGACGCTTTGTCTGCAGCTCTTCACTTGACCGGTTTCCAAATACAATCAGCTTTACCCGCGTATCACTGCCGTCTTTCGCCTGAATCACACAGACCAGATCACCAGCCTGCAGATCGGACAGCTGTGTGCGCTCCATACCATCTGCTGAACTGGCTACAGCCGCGATTTCGTCCGCGCTCCATCGGCTTGTTTCGCTGTGCCAGTCTCCGTTTACCGAAAGTCCTTCAATTTCCACACCGGTTTCATCGACTTTCGTTACCGCGCCGTACCACGCCTCTGCCCCGGCCAGCAGATCCTCCAGACTGCTTTCATCCGCAGACAGTGTTACCGCATTCTGCGCGCCCTGTTTTCCATTCAATCCTGCGTACATTGCGATCCCTGATACACCGATTACCGCTGCTGCCGCAATTCCTGCTCCTGCTGTCAACATTCTGCTCATCGCGATTCCTCCTTTTTTCTCTTTCTGCGCTTCAGAAGCCTTTTTGCCGTCCTCATCCGCTTCCGTAATATAATCATCCGGAAGCTCCGAGATCAGTTGCAAAATTTCTTCCCAGCTGGTGTCCTGTTCCTGTTTTTTTCTCACTGCCGGTTCTCCTCCTCCCATGCTTTCCGGAATTGCTGCCGTATCCGGTACAGACAATTATAAACTTCCTTTTCCCGCATCCCGAACTGTGCCGCAATCTCCCTCGGAGAGTGCAGATACCAGAAGCGAAGTACAAAAAAATCCCGCTCCTTCCGGCCAAGCTTTCCTAAAAATGCTGTCAGGAATTCCAGGAAAGCTTGCTTTTCTACGTGAGCTGCCACGGTATCCTCCTGCCCGATCATTTCCGCCAGTTCCTCATACACGGCAGAAATCTGGCCGCCGCCCCGTTTTTTCCTCTGCTCATGCTTCTGACGGTTCAGCGAAAGATTCCGGGCGATCCGGCCGACATACGCCTTCAGGCTTTCCGGGCGGTTGACTGGAATACTGTTCCATGTCTGCATCCAGGTATCGTTGACGCATTCCCGAACGTCCTCCCTGCTCCGGAGGACATGCCACGAAATTTCTGAGCAGTATCTTTCATATTTTTCCTGCGTCTGAACAACTGCCTCTTCACTTCGCTGCCAGAACAGATTAACAATCTCTCTATCTTCCACTACATTTTCCTCTTCCTCTGTGTCCTTTTATCTTTCCTCTTTCATCTATAAGGACAACGGATTCTTCAAAATTTCTTCTGATATTTTTCTTTTTTTATAAAAATATCTCTAAATGTTAAAAGATGTATTTTTTCTTCCTCTATCAATCTGGCATGTAATTTTTTTCAGATTTTGCTTGACATTTTTCTTTCCCCTCTGTATAATATTATTTGTTCGCATATAGCGCTATCGCCAAACGGTAAGGCACTGGACTCTGACTCCAGCATTTTCCAGGTTCGAATCCTGGTAGCGCTGCTTGAAAGGCTGTACAGGTTCTGTACAGTCTTTTTTGTTGCTTAGGGCAGCAAGAACCGCGGAATCCATTCCGGAACTCCGCGGTTCTCTTTTCATCAGATACTCTGTCCCGCAAACTGCGAATCGTACAGCTTCCGGTAGAAGCCCCTGCATTCCATCAGATTATCATGCGTTCCCTGCTCCACAATCTGACCATCCCGGACAACCAGAATGGTGTCCGCATTGCGGATTGTTGACAGACGGTGCGCAATGACAAAGCAGGTCTTTCCTTTCATCAGTTCCAGCATCGCTTCCTGGATCTGCTGCTCGGTACGGGTATCGACATTGGAAGTCGCCTCGTCCAGAATCAGCATATGCGCGTCCAAAAGCATTGCGCGGGCAATGGTCAGAAGCTGTTTCTGTCCTTTGGAAATATTGGTTCCATCGTCGCTGAGCACGGTATCGTACTTCTGCGGCAGGCGCATGATATAGTTATGAATGCGCGCTGCCTTACAGACTTTAATCACATCGTCTAACGTCGCGTTCGGATTTCCGTAAGCAACATTTTCAAAAATCGTGCCATGGAACAGCCATGTATCCTGCAGCACCATTGCGAATGACTTCCGCAGGCTGTCACGGGTAATGCTTCTGGTCTCCGTTCCATCTACCGTAATTTCTCCGGCATTGATATCGTAGAAACGCATCAGCAGATTGATGATCGTTGTCTTCCCGGCTCCGGTCGGGCCGACAATTGCAACCAGCTTTCCATGATCCGCTTTCAGGTTCAGATCACGGATCAGCGGCCGCTCCGGCACATAGCTAAAGTCCACATGCTTTAACTCCACATCACCGTATACATTGCTCAGCACCTTCGCCCTTTCATCATCCGGCGCTTCCGGCAGCTCATCGATCAGACGAAATACACGCTCCGCTGCAGCCAGGGACGACTGCAGTTCACTCATAATGTTTGCCGACTCGTTGATCGGGCCGGAAAACCGCCTTGAATACAGGACAAAAGATGAAATATTTCCAAGGCTGATCCGGTTGAACAGATACAGCAACGCTCCGAAAATCGTTACCAGGCACAGCGAAACGTTGTTGATCAGGTTGACGGACGGTCCAACCATACTTCCCATATAATCTGCGCGGTAATAGGAATCGACTGCCTCCTGATTCTTTGCCTGGAACCGGTGAATCGTGTTTACCTCCTGATGGTACGCTTTCAGGCTCTTCTGTCCGGAAAACATTTCTTCAATAAAACCGTTCAGTTCGCCAAGTTTTCCGGACCGCGCACGGAACAGTGGCCGGGTAATCGACGTCAGTTTCTTAGTAAAAAAGATGCTGAATGGAAC
This sequence comes from uncultured bacterium, assembly GCA_905214365.1. GTDB lineage: Bacteria > Bacillota > Clostridia > Lachnospirales > Lachnospiraceae > Anthropogastromicrobium. Next base: position 6,404 of record CAJMMH010000039.1, on the reverse strand, counting down.
CGTTACTGCGAAAATTAAAACCAGCGGCGGCGAAATCGTAATCATCATAATCAGAGAACCAACGACAGTCAGTACGCTCGCAAGCAGCGATACCACATCATTGGAAAGGCTGGTATTGATTGTATCAACATCGTAAGTAATACGGCTGATGATATCGCCGGACGCATGGGTATCGTAAAAGCTGACCGGCAGCTTGAGCAGGTGATCAAAGATTTCTTTTCTCATTGTATAGACGATTTTTCTAGTTACCTGCAGCATCACAATCTGGAGCAGGTACGACGTCACCGCAGAGGCCGCAAATACTGCCAGCATCTGCATACAGTAATAGATTACCCGCTGCATGTCTACCTTCCCCTCGCCCAGACTGATTGCGTCAATCGCGTAACCAGACAAACGCGGTCCCATCAGGGACAGCAGGTTTGACGTAATACTGAGTACAACCGCAAGAAACAGCAACCATTTAAAGCGGAGCAGATATTTTCCAAGCCGTAAAAAAATACTTGATTTTCTGACGCCGGCCTTCTGAAACTGCTGTTCCTGCTTTTCGCGCTGCATCCGGGCAACATCCCGGCACTCATCTCTCATATTGCGCTTTGCGTTTTCTTTCTGATGTTCCACACACTCCTGCTCGATTTCTTCCAGCGTAATATCGTGAATCTGTTTATGCTCCAAGCTCGCCGCCTCCCATCTGTGAATCGCTGATCTCCCGGTATACTTCGCATGTTTCCATCAAATGCTCATGCGTACCATCGCCGATAATCTCTCCGTCCTCAAGTACCAAAATCCGGTCCGCATTCATCACTGAGCTGATACGTTGTGCCACAATAATTGTCGTGACATCCGAATAGTGGTCATGAATGGCCCGGCGAAGTCTTGCGTCAGTCGCGTAATCCAGTGCGCTGGAGGAATCATCCAGTACCAGAATCTGCGGTGACCCGGCAAGCGCGCGTGCCACTAACAGACGCTGCTTCTGCCCGCCGGACAGATTCATGCCGCGGATTGCCAGCATAAAATCCAATCCCTTTTCCCGGACAAAATCCTCCGCCTGCGCAGCCTTCACCGCTCTCCAGATTTCTTCATCAGAAATATTTCTTCCAAAACTAATATTTTCACGGATCGTATCATGGAAAATAACATCATTCTGGAACGCAACGCCAAACATGGTTTTCAGTTCCTTTCCGGTATAGGCACGCACATCCAGACCATTGATAAATACCGCGCCTTCCTGCGGATCATAATAACGCATCAGCAGGTTGATAATCGTTGATTTTCCGGATCCGGTCGCTCCGATAATTCCAAGCGTTTTTCCATATCCCACCTCAAAGCTGATATTCTTCAGGCTGTGCTCTCCACCCTCATATCCAAAGGAAACCTGATCAAATACAATATGCGCCGAAAAATCTCTGCGCAGCTTTTCCTCAACACAAAGCTCCTCCGGCTGGTTCAGAACCTCCGTAATACGCTTTGCGGAAGCGCTCGCCTTGGAAAATGTAACAAACATACGGGATAAAAACAGAATCGAGTTTAAAATAACAGTCACATACGACATGAACGCCATGATAACGCCTGGCTTGGTCAGACCGCTGTTGACGCGGAGCGCGCCGCAGTAAATAACAAGCACCATGCCAAGATTCAGCAGAAAGCCCATGATCGGATTCATTGCTCCCATCACCATACCTGCCTTCCAGTCCCGGTCCACTAATTCCTTGCTGATCTTTGAAAACTTCTTCCGCTCGGTATCTGTTTTCGACAGTGCCTTAATCACACGGATTCCGGTCGTATCCTCGCGGACCAGACGCACAAACCGGTCCTGCGTCTCCTGAACTTTCCCGTACATCGGAACTCCGCGGCTGCTGAACAGATACACAAGCACCGCCATAAACGGAATCATAATCAGCATAATCAGTGTCAGCTGCGCGTCCATGGTCAGCGTAACCAGCAAACCTCCCACCAGCATAATCGGCTGGCGCACGCCGAGACGCTGCATCTGTCCAAGCATCTGGTGAATGTTATACGTATCCGATGTCGCTCTTGAAATCAGGGATGGCATCGTAAATGCCTCCTGCTGTCTCGATGATAAAAAACTGATCTTACTGTACAGCTGCAGACGGATCCGCTCCGTCGTATTTCTTGCAACCAGTGAAGCCATCCGGTTCGCGATGATATTTCCTGCCAGCGCAGCCACCGCAAACAAAATCATCACACCGCCCCATCCGAAAATCAGTCCAACCTGATTCTGCGGAATCACATCATCAATCATAACGGACAACGCCCACGGAATCAGCAGCTCGACAATCGTCGCTGTCACCTTAATCGCCAACCCAACTGTCATCCTTCCGACATAAGGGCGCAAAAACTGAAAAATCTGTTTCATTCTTTTCCCCTTTCTTTTCTCATGTACTCTCTGATATTAAGTATAATGGGATATTTTTTCTTTCGCAATGTAGAAACATTTCATTTTTTGTCATCCTCACAGTCCCTGCTTCCGCTAAGTCTCTGTCTGCATGCAGTTTCCGGCGATTTACGCGATAGATTTTTTGTCCGGCATGTTCCTCTTTTGTTATACTGTAGAAGAATAAAGCCGGTAAATCCGAATGAATACGCCAGAATAGGCAGCTGAACCGGCCGGCTGTCAAAGGGGGGATTTCTTAAACTATGAATGAAACACGATATCTGATATCCGATGCATCAAAAAAGCTTCATGTAGAAACTCATGTACTGCGATACTGGGAAGAGGAACTGGGGATGGACATCCCCCGAAATGAACTGGGGCACCGCTACTATACAGAAAACCACCTGCTTGTATTTGAACGGATCAAACGACTGAAAGAAGCCGGCTATCTGCTGAAAGCAATTAAACTGATCCTTCCAAGACTTGACCGCCTGGATGACGATGAGTTTGAATTTATCTCTCTGGTGGCCGACGAGATGAACCGGATCGCCGCGGAGCAGATGCTCGAAGCGGAAGCCGGCAGTCAGGATGCCTGCAGCCAAACGGCGGCGCAGGCGGCGGCTTCCAGTTCTTCTGACGATTCCGCCATGAATGCCGCCAATGACACAACACTTCACGAAACACCGGATGCCGTCAAGCACGGTGCTGCTGCACCCGATGCTGACAGTCTTCCAACGAACGTAATTCCGCTTTCCCGTATGGCTCCGGAGCCGTCACGCAGCGAACGCCTGCAGGAGTTTCAGACAGTTATGACCAATGTTGTCTCACAGGCGCTCCAGCAGCAGGCCGGACAGTTTGGAAATCTGCTGTCTGACCAGATCGGAGACCGCCTTCTGAGTGAAATCGACGCTCTCCTGCGCCTGCGTCAGGAACAGGAAGAACTGCATTTCCAACAGCTTGATGAAACGCTGCGAAGCCACCAGCGAACCATGCAGGAAGCGGCTGCTTCGCACTCCGGCGCAAATCGAAGAAAGCGGCGGAAATAGTAAAAAAAGAAAGCAGACCACCGGTTTGCGGATGTCCCCGCTCCCGGCGTCTGCTTTTCCTTTATGTCTCTTACTTACTCTTCGGCGATTGCGCCTACCGGACAGACCGCTGCGCAGCTGCCGCAGGAAATGCAAGCTTCCTCGTCGATCTGATAATGCTGCTCTCCCTCAGAGATTGCGCCTACCGGGCACTCGCCCTCGCAGGAACCACAGGAAAGGCACTCGTCACTGATCTTGTATGCCATTGTCGTATCCTCCTTTTTTATTTATGTGCTCCTGAAAGCTCTTATGTACCTACCTTTGCGGCGAATTTTTTGCCGAGAACACCGAAATTTCATCAACATACACGCCTCGTACGCCTCAAAAAGTTCCAATACTCCCGACAAAAAATCCGCTTGCAAACACAGGCACAACAAGCTTCCTGGAACACATGATTGCAGTTATATGTACCTCTGGAGCTTTCAGCAGCTGCTTTTACAGCTGGTTTTACCGGAGATACTGTACTGATATTGTAATACATGCATACGCTTTTTTCAAGGAAAAATTTTCTCAAAACACACTTTTGTCAAATTTTTCACAATTATTGACTTTCTATAAATTGTTTTGAGCTAATTTCCTGTATTCATTTTATTTTACCTGCTTCCACAGCTCATAGTACTCGTCTTCCGCGTCCTCGCCCAGGTAGGTGTAAACCTCGCACTTTTTGATCAGGTCTTCATCAGGAAATATACCCGGATCATTCAGAAGATCCTCGTCGATCATTTCCTGCGCCGCTACGTTCGGAGTTGCATAATAGATATACTCAAAGTTTGCAAGCGCTACATCCGGATCGCAGATGAAGTTCAGCCACTTGTACGCATTCTCTACGTTCTTGGAATCCTTGGTGATTACCCAGCCGTCATACCAGATATTGGAGCCTTCCTTCGGAACAACATATGCCAGATCCTCATTTTCCTCCTTGCAGTACATGTACTCGCCGGAATAAATCACGCCGATTGCAGCTGCGCCATTAATCATCTTATCGCGCACTTCGTCGATTGCGTACGCTTTGTTCAGCTTGGACTGAATCTTCAGCTCCTTCATTGCCTCTTCCAGTTCATCCGGATCGGTGGAGTTTGCCGAATATCCAAGGCGCTTCAGTGAAATCATAAATGCATCGCGCACGGAATCCTGCATGATGATATCATCCTTATAAGTTTCATCCCAGAGAACATCCCAGCTGTCAATCACCGCATCCTCGTCAACCATATCGGTGTTATACAGGATACCGACCGTTCCAAAGGTATACGGAACACAATATTTGTTGTCCGGATCAAATGCCTGGCAGCTCTCCATGTAAATATCGCCAAGGTTTTCGGCATTCGGGATCTTGTCCCAGTCGAGTTCCTGAAGCAGGTCATTGCTGATCATTTTTTCAATCATGTAATCAGATGGACAGACCACATCATACATGCTTGAATCCGCCTCAATCTTCGGATACATAACTTCATTGGTATCAAAGGTATCGTAGATTACCTCAATTCCATATTCTTTTTCAAATTCGTAAATCAGATCTTCGTCAATATATTCGCCCCAGTTATACACCTTCAGCTGTCCATTCGGATACTTCTCATCTGCTAATGCCGGTACAGAGGTTCCCATAGAAGCTGCAGCCATTGCTGCGGTCATTGCCATTGCAAGTACTCTCTTTTTCATCCTTTTTTCGTTCCTTTCTTCTGCGGAAGCAGATTAGTGATAATCAGCAGGATCAGCACAGACACAAACATCAGCGTGGACAGCGCGTTCATGGTCGGCTTGATTCCCTTTCTGACCTCACTGTAAATGAGCGTGGACAGTGTGTTAATTCCCGCTCCTCTGGTAAAATACGTAATGATAAAGTCATCCAGCGACATGGTAAATGCCAGCAGGAATCCGGAGAAAATTCCCGGAACCAGTTCCGGAAATACTACCTTCATAAAAGCTCTTACCGGCGTTGCCCCAAGGTCAATCGCCGCTTCGTACGTATATTTGCTGCACTGCCGCAGTCTCGGCATAACGCTCAATATCACGTAAGGAATGTTGAATGTAATGTGCGCGACCAGGATGGTCGAATACCCGAACTTCCATCCAACCGTCAGAAAAACCAGCATCAGAGACAGGCCGGTTACCAGGTCGGAGTTCAGCAGCGGAATGTTGTTTAATGCCATGTAGACCGTCTTCGGCATACCCTTCAGCGCCTGGATACCAATACAGGTCAGCGTTCCAATTACAACCGCAGCCAGCGAGGAAATCAACGCAATCATCAGTGTGTTGCTCAGCGCCTCCATAATAATGCGGCTATTAAACAGATCCTCATACCACCGCAGTGAAAAGCCCTTCCAGCGGCTTCCCTTTCCATCATTGAAGGAAAATACAATAAGGGTAGCAATCGGGGCATACAGGAACACGAAAATCAATGTCAGATAAATTTTAGAGCAAAAGCTCCCGATTCGTTTCATCACAGTGCGGTTCCCTCCCCGTTTTTATCGTAGCGTTCCAGCAGCGCCATGCTGATCAGAATAAATACCATCAGAACTAACGACAGGCCGGAACCCAGATGCCAGTTGTTCGCCGTGGAAAACTCCTGCTCAATGATATTTCCGATCAGAAGAATCTTACGTGCGCCCAGCAGATCTGAAATCGCGAATGTTGTCAGCGACGGGACAAATACCATCGTAATTCCGCTGATGACGCCAGGAAAACTCAGCGGAAGCATTACCTTATAAAATACCTGAAACTCATTTGCGCCAAGATCTCTCGCCGCGTTAAGGACGTTTTCATCAATCTTCGCCAGTACGTTGTACAGCGGCAGCACCATGAACGGCAGATAGTTATACACCATACCGAATACAATCGCGCCGTTTGTCCCGACCAGGCTGAACGTTGGAAGGCCTAGCGCCTTGCAGATCTGATACAGGATTCCGCCGTCATCAAGCAGATTCAGCCAT
>CAJMMH010000038.1 GCA_905214365.1 uncultured bacterium | reverse complement strand
CCGATTGGAAACTGTCAGGAAAAATGTACTCCGTTCAGGCACAGAGGGATTCTATCCGTTGTTGTTTGCAGGTACGGACAGTGATCATAAAATAGAAATCATCAGGAAGAAGAGGCAGGAAATGAATGAGTGAAGAATCAATCCGTTTAAATAAGTTTTTGAGTGAAAAGGGAATTTGTTCCCGCAGAGAGGCAGACCGGCTTGTAGAGGCAGGCAAGGTATTTATTAATGGAGAGCGCGCAAGGCTCGGAGCAAGAGTATCCGACATTGATGAGATTACAGTAGACGGAAAGCCGGTCAGCCGCAGAAAGGTAAAGCCTGTACTGCTTGCTGTCAACAAGCCGGTAGGAATTGTCTGTACGACCGCAGAGTTTCCGGGTGAGCAGAATATTGTCGATATGGTTAAGTATCCGACGAGAATTTACCCGATCGGTCGCCTGGACAAGGATTCTGAGGGTTTGATCCTGATGACCAATCAGGGAGATCTGGTCAACGAGATTCTGCGCAGCAGCAGAAATCATGAAAAAGAATATGTGGTAACAGTCAACAAGCAGATTACAGACGATTTTCTGAAGAAGATGCAGAACGGTGTTGAGCTGCCGGAGCTGTCCGCAGTTACGAAGCCATGCGTCTGCACAAGAAGCGGAAACCGGGAGTTCCATATTGTTCTGAAGCAGGGACTGAACCGTCAGATCCGCCGCATGTGCGAAGCACTTGGTTATCACGTAGAGAGTCTGAAGCGAATCCGTATTATGAATATCCGTCTCGGCAATCTGCCGAAGGGCAATTTCCGCAACATCGCGGATGATGAGTTTCTTGAGATGCTTCGCCTGTTTGATAAAGAAACGGAGAAATGAAATTAATGACTGATCTGGAACGCATGAAGGAACTGGTAGACCGGCTGGATGAGGCGGGAAAGGCCTACTATCAGGAAAGCCGCGAAATCATGTCCAATCTGGAGTACGACCGGCTGTACGATGAGTTAGTGGCATTGGAAAAGAAAACCGGGACTGTGCTTGCCAAAAGTCCGACGCTTCACGCCGGGTATGAGGTGCTCAGCGAGCTGCCGAAGGAAACGCATCCGAGCTCGATGCTGTCGCTGGACAAAACAAAGGATACGGCAGTTCTGCAGGCATTTCTCGGAGTGCAGGAGGGTCTGCTGTCCTGGAAACTGGACGGACTGACGATTGTGCTGACATATGAAGGCGGGGTGCTTCAGAAGGCGGTCACAAGAGGAAATGGAATCGTTGGAGAGGTTGTGACTCCCAATGCCAGACAGTTTATCAACCTTCCGGCACGGATTCCATTTGCGGGGCAGCTGGTGCTGCGCGGCGAGGCCGTCATTTCCTATCCGGATTTCAACGAATTGAACGACCGGATTCCGGAGGGAGAAAGCCTTTATAAGAATCCGCGCAATCTCTGTGCCGGTTCCGTGCGGCAGCTCAACAGTGAAATTACGGCGGGACGGCGGGTGCGTCTGGTTGCGTTTACCCTGGTTCTGGCGCAGGAAAATGGAGAACCGGTTGATTTTTCCAACTCCAGAGAGCGGCAGTTTCAGTGGCTGAAGGAGCAGGGCTTTGAGGTAGTTCCGTATCGCAGAGTGACTGCGGATACGCTGCCCGGCGCGGTTGCGGCGTTTGCTGCGGATATTGAGACCTTTGAGCTGCCGTCCGACGGTCTGGTGCTTCTGATGGACGATATTGCGTACGGAAACTCGCTTGGGACAACCGCGAAGTTTCCGCGCAATGCAATGGCATTTAAGTGGAAGGATGAGCAGGCGCAGACAACGCTGACAGATGTAGACTGGAGTCCGTCCCGGACTGGCCTGATCAATCCGGTTGCTGTGTTTGATCCGGTTGAGCTGGAGGGAACGACAGTCAGCCGCGCGAGCGTCCACAACGTTTCCATTGTAGAGAGTCTGCAGCTTGGTATCGGTGATACGATTACCGTTTATAAGGCTAATATGATCATTCCGCAGATCGCAGAGAATCTGACACGGAGCGGTACGCTTGTGATTCCTGAAGTCTGTCCGGTTTGCGGGAAGCCGACAAGAATCGAGCAGAACGAGGATGTTCGGGTTCTTATCTGTCCGAATCCGGATTGTACGATTAAGCAGATCAAGCTGTTTGAGCTGTTTGTCAGCCGCAATGCGATGAACATTGACGGACTGTCTACCGCAACAGTGGAAAAGCTGATTGACTGCGGATTTATCCGGAGCCTGGCGGATATTTACCATCTGGACCGTTATCGGGAGCAGATTATAGCGATGGAGGGCTTTGGCGAAAAGTCCTACCAGAATATGATCGATTCGATTGAGCGTTCCAGGAAGGTGAAGCTGTCGGCATTAATTTACGCACTGGGAATCCACGGAATCGGCGTCGCGACAGCGAAGCTGCTTGCGGCTGCGTTTGACGATGATCTGGATCAGCTGCGCAGAGCAGAGCAGGAAGCGCTTCTGGAGATTGATGGAATCGGAGAAGTGACCGCCGCCGACATTGCCGCGTATTTTGCGGATCCGGCAAAGGCAAAAGCGCTGGATCTGCTGGTAAGGGAGCTGACATTTGAGAAGGAAGCGCGGACGGACGCGCAGACGCTGACAGGAAAGACCTTTGTGATTACCGGTTCCGTTGCGCATTTTGCGAACCGGGACGAGCTGAAACGCTATATTGAAGCGCGCGGCGGAAAAACAGTCGGTTCGGTTTCATCCAAAACCGGATATCTGATCAACAATGACGCGCAGTCCGGTTCGGCAAAGAACCGGAAAGCAAGGGAACTCGGAATTCCGATTCTGACAGAGGAAGAGTTCCTGAAGCTGGCGGAAGGAGGAGATGGCGATGCCGATACGGGTAGACAATGATTTGCCGGCGCGCGAGGTGCTGGAATCGGAAAATATATTTATGATGGGAGAAGAGCGGGCCGATCTGCAGGAGATCCGTCCGCTTGAGATCGTGATTCTGAATCTGATGCCGGTTAAGCCGGATTATGAGATTCAGCTGCTGCGCGCGCTGTCCAATACGCCGCTGCAGGTCAATATCACGTATCTGAACCTCAGCACGCATGAATCCAAAAATACGCCGGCGAGCCATATCAACAAGTTTTATACGACGTTTGATATGATCCGGAAAAATTATTACGATGGCATGATTATCACCGGAGCGCCTGTGGAGCATATGGATTTTGAAAAGGTGTCCTACTGGGAAGAGGTGACTCAGATTATGGACTGGACCCGGACACATGTGACGAGCAATCTGTATATCTGCTGGGGCGCGCTGGCCGGGATTTACTATCATTACGGGATTGAAAAGATCGCGCTGCCGCGCAAGCTGTCGGGCGTTTACCGTCATCGGGTGCTCGACCGCTGTGAGCCGCTGGTAAGAAGTTTTGACGACGTATTCAATGCGCCGCATTCCCGTTACAGCGGCGTGCGCAGAGAAGATGTGCTGGCACATCCGGATCTGCAGCTTCTGGCAGAGTCCGATGAGGCTGGCTGTTATCTGGTGAAAAATACGACCGGCAAGGATATCTTCCTCTTTGGCCATCCGGAGTACGACCGCATGTCTCTGGATGCCGAGTACCGCAGGGATGTCGCAAAGGGGATTGACGCGCATGTGCCGGAAAATTACTACGAAAATGATGATCCGGATACTACGCCGCTTCTGACCTGGAGAGGGCATGCCAACACGCTGTATACTAACTGGCTCAACTTTTACGTTTATCAGGCGACACCGTATCGCTGGGAATAAAGCGTCCTGTCTGCATGACAGACAGGACAATTGCCGCAGACCGGTTCTTTTCAAAAAAAAAGGGACTTCGGGCTGCGGCGTTTTTTACTGCGGGATTATATGCAGAGACGGATTCTGGGCATAAATGACCTTCTGCTTTCATATAGTAGACAGGAAAGGACCTGTGGGGGCGGACGGATGAAGAACAGAGCAGCCCGTGTATTCTGGATTGTATTTTGCCTGACTGCGATGTGCGCGGCATTTGCAAAAACGGCGGCGGTGCGCAGACAGGCGGAGCTGGTGCGCGCGCAGGCAGATCAGGCAGAGGCAGATCAGGCAGAGGCAGAGCTGTCTGCCGGATTGTCTGCGGCAGAGCCGGGAAGAGCAGCGGAAAAAAAGCAGGCAGCACTGACCTTTGATGACGGTCCGCATCCGGTCTGTACGCCGAAGCTTCTGGACGGACTGAAGGCAAGGGGGATTTTGGCCACTTTTTTTATCATCGGAGAGAATGCGGAGCAGCATCCGGAGATTGTCAGGCGGGCTGCAGAAGAAGGCCATTTGATCGGAAATCATACATATCATCATGCCCAGCTGAACACAATGAGCGAAGAGCAGGCATGCCAGGAGGTGGAGGCGGCAAGCCAGCTGCTAGAGGAGCTGACCGGGAGCGTACCGCTGTATCTGCGTCCTCCGTTCGGGGCATGGAGCCGGAAGAAAGACTGTCCGCAGGAGCTGATCAGCGTTTACTGGGATATTGATCCGCTCGACTGGAAGGACCATGATGCCGACCGGATTGTGCGGGAGGTCTGCGGCAGCGTGAAGGATGGGAGTATCATTCTGCTGCATGACATTTATCCGGAGAGTGTAGAAGCAGCGCTACGGATTGCCGATACGCTGACCGAAGAGGGGTATGAGTTTGTGACCGTCGAGGAGCTGTTCTTTGACTGATCCGAAATCCGTGCCTTGCAATAATAGAGCAAGTATGCTATGATGAAACATACATGCGGAAATTGCATGTATGCACGCAAACTCAGGAGCGCTGAGACTTTGCGGGTACCGATGCGGGAAGCGGGGAAACCGCGGACCGCCGCATGTGGATACCTTTAGAAAGTGTGACGTATGGATTTATTTGACTATATGAGAGAAACCACGATGAAGCAGGAGTCACCGTTAGCATCGCGGATGCGTCCGACAACCCTCGATGAGATTGTCGGCCAGTCCCATATCCTTGGAAAGGATAAGCTGCTGTACCGGGCGATTCAGGCGGATAAGCTGAGTTCTGTTATCTTTTACGGCCCTCCGGGAACCGGAAAGACAACGCTTGCGCGTGTAATCGCCAATACGACCAGTTCGGATTTCATGCAGATGAACGCAACGGTTTCCGGCAAAAAGGATATGGAAGACGTTGTTGCCCAGGCAAAGAGAAACCGCGGTATGTATGGCAGGCGCACCATTCTGTTTATCGATGAGATTCACCGCTTCAACAAGGGGCAGCAGGATTATCTGCTTCCATTTGTCGAGGATGGGACGCTGGTTCTGATCGGCGCAACAACGGAGAATCCATATTTCGAGGTCAATCCGGCACTGATTTCCCGGTCGGTGATTTTCGAGCTGAAGCCGTTGGAGAAGGAGGATATCAAGGCGCTTCTTTACCGGGCGGTCAGCGACTGTGAAAAGGGCATGGGTGAATATGGCGCCAGGCTCGATGAGGACGCGGCTGATTTCCTTGCTGATATTGCCAATGGAGACGCGCGTGCGGCACTGAATGCATTAGAGCTCGGTGTGCTGACCACGCCGCGCGGGGAAAACGGGCAGATTGCGGTGACGCTTTCCGTCGCGTCTGAGTGCATCCAGAAGCGTGTCATCCGCTACGACAAGAGCGGGGATAATCATTACGATACAGTCAGCGCGTTTATCAAGAGCATGCGCGGTTCCGATCCGGACGCGGCTGTCTATTATCTGGCGCGGATGCTGTATGCGGGAGAAGACATAAAGTTTATCGCGCGCCGCATTATGATCTGCGCGGCAGAGGATGTCGGAAATGCCGATCCCCAGGCTCTTGTAGTCGCGGTTGCAGCGTCGCAGGCAGTTGAACGCATCGGGATGCCGGAGGCGCAGATTATTCTGTCGGAGGCTGTTACCTATGTTGCCTGCGCGCCGAAGAGCAACGCGTCCTGTCAGGCCGTGTTCCGGGCGATGGAGACTGTGGAGAGGACAAGGACGGCTCCAGTGCCGCCCCATCTGCAGGACGCTCATTACAAGAGCGCGGCAAAGCTCGGACACGGGACAGGTTATCTGTACGCGCATGATTACCCAAAGCATTATGTAAAACAGCAATATCTTCCGGACGGCTTGGAGAGCAGTGTGTTCTATGAGCCGGCGGATCTGGGATATGAACAAAAGATACGGGCCCATATGGCCTGGCTGAAGGAGGAGACGGAGACATGTACCGATTAAAGCTGGATTCCCTGCGGAACCTGATGCGGATGAAGGGAATTGATATTTATTACATTCCGACCGCGGATTATCATGAATCAGAGTATGTCATTGATTATTTTAAAGCAAGAGCATATATGACCGGTTTTACCGGATCAGCCGGCGTTGCGGTTGTAACGATGAAGGAAGCTGGTCTGTGGACGGACGGCAGGTATTTCATTCAGGCGGAAAAGCAGATCCGCGGCACCGGATTTGAACTGTACCGTATGGGCAATGAGGGCGTTTTGACGGTTCAGGAGTTTATGCAGGAGAAGCTGCCGGATGGCGGTTGTATCGGCTTTGACGGCCGCGTTGTCAACGATCGGGACGGAGAGGCGTTCCGTGCGATTGCCGCGGCAAAGAAGGGAAGACTGGAGACCGGTGAGGATCTGGTCGGACAGATTTGGACAGACCGTCCGGCACTTGCGTCCGGCCCGGCATTTTATCTGGATGAGAAGTATTCCGGAGAGACACCGGATTCCAAGCTTACGAGAATCCGTGCCTGCATGGAGAAGGAGGGAGCAAAGTACCATATCGTCAGCTCTCTGGATGATATCGCGTGGATTCTCAATGTCAGAGGCAGCGACATTCCCCACGTTCCGGTGATTCTCTCGTATCTGGTGATCGGATCAGAGCGCGTGCTGTGGTTTGTGGACGAGAGCTGCCTGGATGAGACGATTAAGAGCCGCATGGCGGCATGCGGTGTGGAAACACAGCCATATGATGAGATTTACGCGTGGGCATCCGGCGTAGCGGGCGGTACGTCGATCCTTCTGGACCGCGGCACGGTAAATTACCGGATTCTGATGAGCCTGCCGTCGGATGCGGTAATTATTGACCGTGAAAATCCTGCCGTTGAGATGAAAGCGGTAAAAAATCCGGTTGAGATTGAAAATATCCGTCATGCCCATATCATTGACGGCGTAGCTGTGACCAAATTTATGTACTGGCTGAAAAAGAAGATCGGAACGGAACCGATTACCGAGCTGTCTGCGTCAGATTATCTGGAGTCTCTGCGCGCGTCGCAGGACGGATACCGCGAGCTCAGCTTTACGACGATCAGCGCGTACGGGGCAAACGCGGCGATGATGCATTACGCGCCGACTCCGGACAGCAATGCAGCACTTGCGCCGAAGGGGTTTCTGTTAGTTGATTCCGGCGGCCATTATATGACCGGAAGTACGGATATCACGAGAACCTTTGCGCTCGGCGAGCTGACGCCGGACGAGAAGAAATTCTTTACATTGGTGGCGAAGGGTAACCTGAACCTGGCAAACGCCAAGTTCCTTGCCGGATGCACGGGACTGAATCTTGATATTCTGGCGAGAGGACCGGTATGGCAGCATGCGGTGGATTACCAGTGCGGGACAGGCCATGGCGTCGGCTATATGCTATGCGTTCATGAGAAGCCGAACGGAATTCGATGGAGACCGAGAAAGGGAAGCAACTGTGAGCTGAAGGAAGGCATGGTAACAACCGACGAGCCTGGTATTTACGCGGAGGGAAGATTCGGAATCCGCACGGAGAATGAGCTCCTTTGTGTAAAAGCAGAAAAAAATGTTTACGGGCAGTTTTTGCAGTTTGAGAACCTGACATATGCGCCGATTGATCTGGATGCCATTGATCCGGCTTATCTGAATGAAGATGATAAGAAGCAGCTGAACCGGTACCATGAAACGGTGTACCGCACGCTTGCCCCGTATCTGACGCCGGATGAGTGCGAATGGCTGAAAGAATATACCCGCGCGATCTGACAGGCGCGTCCGGAAGAAAGCAAGCTTTCTGACCGGAGGGATTTGAGGTAAAAAATGGTATTTTCCAGTTTGATATTTGTGTTTTTATTTCTGACGATGAATCTGGCCGTGTATTTTCTGGTGAGGTCAGTGACGGTCAGAAACCTGATTTTGCTGGCATTTTCTCTGGTGTTTTATTCCTGGGGCGGCCTGCAGTATCTGTTTTTGCTGCTCGGCATGGCGGCCTGCAGCTGGTTCTGTGCCCGGATGATCGGGAGAGCGATTGAAAACGGAAAGACAGGAAAGCTGTGGTTAGTGATTGACTGCGTGGTTTCGCTGGGACTTCTCGGTATTTTCAAGTACGCGGTATTTGTGCTGACCAACCTGCAGCTGTGGACCGGATTCCCGGATTCAGTCCCGGAAATTGTGCTTCCGATCGGAATTTCCTTCTATACATTCCAGCTGATTTCCTATGTTGTGGATGTGTACCGGAAAGAGGTGGACGCTCAGCCGCGCTATTGGAAGGTTCTGCTGTACTGCAGTCTGTTTCATCAGTGTATTGCCGGCCCGATTGTCCGCTATCAGACGGTTGCAGCGGAAATTGATAACCGGAGTGTGACGGCGGATGATGTTGCGGACGGAATCCGCAGGTTTTCAGTCGGTCTTGCGAAAAAAGCGGTACTTGCCAACGGGTGCGCGATGATTGCGGACACGCTGTTGGAAAATACGGTATCCGCGCCGGTTGCCGGCCTGTGGCTTGGCATGTTCTGCTATATGCTGCAGATCTATCTGGACTTTTCCGCGTACTCTGATATGGCGATCGGCATGGGTCGGATGGTTGGGTTCCATTATCTGGAGAACTTTGATTATCCATATATGGCATCATCTGTCCAGGATTTCTGGCGCCGCTGGCATATTTCCCTGAGCACGTTTTTCCGGGATTATGTGTATATTCCGCTTGGCGGAAGCCGCAGAGGAAACCTGTTCACAGTGCGCAACATGTTTATCGTCTGGTTTCTGACCGGCTTCTGGCACGGAGCCAGCTGGAACTATATGCTGTGGGGACTGTATTTCTTTATATTCCTGACATTTGAGCGCTTCCTGTGGAAAAAAGTACTTGATCGTATTCCGCGCGTATTCGGACATATCTATGCGCTGCTTGTTATCTTCTTCGGCTGGGTGATCTTTAAGTTTGAGGATTTGTCTGTACTCTGGCAGGCATTTTCCGGAATGTTCGGAGCAGGAGCACGTCCGTTATCGAGCATGATGGTATATTATACGTTTTTGAATCATATTTTTCTGATCGGGTTCTGCGTAATTGCGGTAACTCCGCTTGGGAAGAAGCTTCGAGACTTCTGCTATGATCGTGCGCCGGAAAACGGAGCGGCCTGCCGCCTGCTTCAGGCGCTGGATGCAGTGCTCCCGGCGGCGCTTCTGGTTCTGTCGCTTCTGACACTGGTAGGGGACAGTTATAATCCTTTCCTGTATTTTCAGTTCTGACGGAGCAGAGCCGGCGTAAAAAAGTGTGTGCTCCTAAAATCTTCCGCAAAACAGATGCGTAAGAAGATTGGGAGTATATGAGCATAAAATGAGGAGAAGTTATGATGAAAGATGACAGGAAGACGCAGGAAAAAAAGCATGGCGCGAGTGCGCTTACGATTGCCCTGTTTGCAGCGGCGATGGTGTTCTTTTCTCTGCTTGGACTGATTCTTCCGCTGCGTCCGTCGGTGTCAGTGGAGGAGAAGCGGGAGCTGACAAAGTTTCCGGCTCCCTCAGTTGAGACCGTGATGGATGGAAGCTTTTTCAGTCAGCTGTCTTTGTGGTATTCGGATTCCTATCCATACCGCGATACCTGGCTGGCATTGAACAACCGGTTAGAAGGGCTGTATGGGATACGGACGACGCAGATCATTCAGGGATCGCATGGAAAGGACGAGATCCCGGATGTGATTCCGGATCCGACAGGCAGCGAGGAACAGTCTTCGGAGATAGAGGCAACGGCAGAAGAGACAGAAACGGAAACTGATAACACAGAAGCAGAACCGACCGTTTCCGATATGCCGGAAACGCTGGCGCCGATTACCGCGCAGACACAGAATGGCTTGTTTGTCCATGATGATACGGCATACGGCATTTATTACTTCAATAAGACGGCGGCGGATCTGTATACGGAAGCAGTCAACCGTGTGACCTCAGAACTGAAAGGAATCTCTCAAGTATATACCATGATTGTCCCGATCAGTTCCAGCATGTATCTGAACGAAGAAACGCTGAAATCAACTGACGGCAGCGATGAGAAACGCGCGCTGGAGTATTATTACGGTTCGCTGTCTGCGGATGTCAGCCAGCTGCAGGTCTATGATATTCTGAGTAAACACAATGCGGAGTACATTTATTTCCGTACCGATCATCACTGGACGGCCCGCGGAGCCTACTATGGCTATAGAAAGTGGGCAGAAGCGAAGGGTGTGACGCCGCATGAGCTTTCCGAGTATGTGACGGAGCAGTATCCGGGCTTCCTCGGAACGTACTATGCGAGTTGCAATTCACCGCAGATGGCAGCCAATCCGGATACCGTTGAGGTGTTCCGCCCGCTGACGGTTTCTACCATGACGTTTACTCAGACAGACGGCGTTCAGCTGAACTGGCCGATTGTCAATACCGTATCCAGTTACACAACGTTTGCAGGTTCGGACAATCCGTTCAGTGTGATCCACAATGAAACGGTGCAGAATGGGCAGAGTTGTGTGATTATCAAGGATTCTTATGCGAATGCGCTGATCCCGTTCCTTGCGGATCATTACGAGACGATATATTGGTTCGACTACCGCACCTATAATGGAGACATTACCTCGTTTATCCGGGACAATAACATCACGGATGTTATGTTTGTGACAGGCGATGAGCCGATCACATCCATTGAGGCGATGCAGCGGATGAGCGCATTGCTTCCGTAAGGCGGCAGAAATAAATGTTTATCCGGGTCCGGGCAGTGAATGAAGTACGGGGATCGGATAACACATAGAAATGTACTCTCGGAGTCTTTTCTGCACTTGCCTTTACGGCCGATTTTCCGCCAGCCGCGCTCAAATTTTATCAACGTACGCACCGCGTATGCCTCAAAAGTTTGAACACATCTGACAAAAATCTTCTCGTAAAATCAAGCACAAAAAGATTCTGAGAGCACATAGAAGAGGAACGGAGGAGAAAAAAGATGGACATTCGATATCACAGCACAAGAGGGGAAGCAAAGGAGTATCGTGCTTCCGAGGCGATTCTGAAGGGTCTTGCAGATGACGGAGGACTGTTTGTGCCGGATCAGATTCCGGTACTGGATAAGTCAATGCGCGAGCTTGCGGCAATGGATTACCGTCAGGTGGCATATGAGGTAATGAAGCTTTTCTTTACCGACTATACGGAGAAAGAACTGAAGGCATGTATTGAGGGTGCGTATGACGAAAAGTTTGACTGCCCGGAGATTGCTCCGCTGGTAAAGAAAAAGGATGCCTGGTATCTGGAGCTGTTCCATGGGGCGACCATTGCCTTTAAGGATATGGCGCTTTCCATTCTGCCGCATCTGATGGTAACGGCGGCAAAGAAGAATCACTGTGAGAAGGAAATTGTGATTCTGACCGCAACCTCCGGCGATACCGGAAAGGCAGCGCTGGCCGGTTTTGCGGATGTGCCGGGAACCAGAATCGAGGTCTTTTATCCGAAGGGCGGCGTAAGCCCGGTGCAGGAGCTGCAGATGGTAACACAGAAGGGAGAGAACACCAGAGTAGTCGGCATTCGTGGAAACTTTGATGACGCGCAGACCGGCGTTAAGAATCTGTTTTCGGACCGGGCGCTTGTCGCGCAAATGGATGCGGACGGATTCCAGTTTTCCTCTGCCAACTCCATCAATATCGGCCGCCTGATTCCACAGGTTGCCTATTATGTGTACGCGTACACCCGTCTGCTTGGAAGCGGGGAGATTGTGGATGGAGAGAAGATCAACGCTGCGGTTCCGACCGGAAACTTTGGAAATATTCTGGCGGCGTATTACGCAAAGCAGATGGGCGTTCCATACGCGAAGCTGATCTGTGCGTCCAACGACAACAAAGTATTGTATGATTTCTTTACGACCGGCTGCTATGATAAGAACCGGAAGTTTATCCTGACAACGTCTCCGTCCATGGATATCCTGGTATCAAGCAACTTAGAGCGTTTGATTTACCGGATTGCGGGAGAAGATGCCGGCGTGGATTCTTCTTTGATGAAGCAGCTTTCTGAGAACGGCCGTTATGAAATTACGGAAACAATGAAGGAAAAGCTTGGCGATTTCTATGGAAATTATGCGACGCAGGAAGAGACAGCGGCAAAGATCCATCAGATGTATCAGAACGAGTCTTATGTGATTGATCCGCACACTGCGGTTGCGGCGTGTGTGTACGATAAGTACAGAGCAGAAACCGCAGATACGGCAAAGACGGTCATTGTCTCCACGGCAAGCCCGTACAAGTTTGTGCGCAGTGTGATGCCGGCGCTTGATCCGGCACTGACTGGAACGGATGATTTTGCGCTGATTGATCGTCTCGAAGAGATGTCCGGCGTTAAGCAGCCCAATGCAGTCCGCGAGATCCGGAATGCAAAGATCCTTCACGATATCGTTGTAGACAAGGATCAGATGAAGCAGGCAGTTCTGGACTTCCTGAAATAAGGGAGTTCGGGCGATGCCTTGCTTATAAAAATACACCGCAGAGCAATCCGATGAGATGGCTCTGCGGTGTATTTTGTTTTTTACAGAAGGAAATGTTTATTTTGCAAGAATGGATTCGAGGTATGCCTTGATTTCCGGGCACTTGCAGTCAGCAAAGAACAGTTCGGAGAACTTCTTGCCGCTGATGGCTGCCTTCAGGAAATCCTGGTCGATATTCTTTAAGATCGTCAACATATCAGTATGTGTGATCTTCTTTACTTCATCCAGAATCTTTTTGTTGCGCTGCTCAGGAACAACACGCTCCGGCGGATATCCGCCGCCCGGCTCCGTGCAGAACAGCTTTTCAAAGCAATACTTCAGGTTCAGCTCAGCGCCCCAGCCGAAGCCCTTGGCAAACGGGAACGCAGCCGCGTTTCCTGCATTGATCTGAGAGAACATGTAAGCATCGGACGGATCAACAACATGTCCGCACAGAACGCCCGGGAATGAGTTGCAGGCAAGCATAGCACCCTCGCCGGTTCCGCATCCGGTGATTACAAAGTCAGCAGCACCGCTGTTTAACAGGATCGCGGTCAGCAGCCCGACCTGAACGTAGGTCAGCTGTGCCTCGTCGTCAGCGCTGTACATACCATAGTTGACAACGGTATGTCCCATCGGCTCAACAACCTCTTTCAGAGCAGCTTCGATCATGCTGTTCTTGGCAGCCTGGCTGTTTTCATTGATTAAAGCGATTTTCATTTTGTTTCCACTCCTTTTCTTGGATGATGTACTCTCGGAATCTCTTATGCACCCGGCTTTGCAGCTGATTTTCTGCCGGAGGTGTCTGAATTTTATCAACGTACGCACCGCGTACGCTTCAAAAATTCAGACACCTCCGACAAAAAATCCTCTCGCAAATCCAGGCACAACGAAATCCCGAGAGCACATGAATGTACACCCGGAGTTTTTTTGTACCTGTTTTTACAGGGGAAATCCGGGAGTCCATCTGATACACAGAACGGTACGCCGGTTACTGTCTGCGCAAAGCGTGAACAGTAACGTACGCTGTTCTCTTCCATCATAGCGGATAAGCGGCGGATTGTCAACTGAAACCGGAAAAGTGCATTTCTGACGACTTTCAAATGGAAAAATAAACAGAAATAAAATAAAAATATTGATAGAAGTCTGAATTGCGGAATAATCTGACAATTTCGAAATAAGTCTTGCTTTACAAAGTCAGCGTGTTGTAGTATAGTATGGAATCATGTAAAAAACATGTTCCCCGTGACGAATGCCGCGGTGGAAAGAAATGCGTACCCGGAACCTCGGCCATAAATTCAGATACAATGGGATTCCGAGAGCACTGGAGATGAAATGGAGGAAAAACATGGAACGCAGACAGGAAACACCAGAAACACCATGGGACGGCAGAAAAGGCCTG
>CAJMMH010000037.1 GCA_905214365.1 uncultured bacterium | reverse complement strand
TAGAAGCGATTCTGGACGGCACCATCCCGCCGGATCAGCAGAACCGGTATCTGACAATCGTTTTAAATGAAACAAACCGTCTGACGAACCTGACACAGAATCTTCTGACTCTGAACGCGCTCGATGCCGGGCAGGAGCCTCTTGCGCCGACCCGCTTTGACATTCACGGTGTGATCCGCCAGGTGCTTCTGACCTTTGAACAGCGGTGCCAGAAAAAGGAAATCAGGTTTCAGCTGACGCTGGAAGGAAAAAGTCTGATGGTCTTTGCCGATCTGCTGAAGATCCAACAGGTGCTGTACAATCTGATTGACAACGCGATCAAGTTCAGCCCTCCTGGATCGGTGATTGAAATTTCTACCTGGCAGCGCTACGGAAAAGCGTTTGTCAGCGTCCGTGACCACGGAGAAGGCATTGCCGCTGAAAATCTGGACAAAATCTGGAACCGTTTTTATAAAACTGACCCGTCGCGCGGACTGGATAAGAAAGGAACTGGCATCGGCCTTGCGCTTGTCCACAACATCATCAGCCTTCACCGGGAAACCATCCGCGTCAAAAGCGAGCCCGGAAAGGGAAGCGAATTTATCTTCTCGCTTCCTCTGGATCATCAATAATTGCCGCTGTATCCACCCCTGAAGCATACAAAAAGGCTCTTGCGAACACAAGCAGATACCATTCAGGCAGATATATTGACATTGGGTAAACCGTGCTTACTGCATGATCGGATTTCTTTCCGCTGCGGCAAAAAACGGCAGATACGCCGCCAGGCTTTCCCGCCTGGCGCATATCTGCCGTTTTTATGTGCTTTTGGAATGCATAAAAGTGCTTATTCATTGAAATGATTCCAGTGCAGCCGGTGCAGTTCTCCGTTCTTCTGCATCTGGGAAAAGTTATGCTGGCGCAGTGCCTCATAGAGCACAATCGCAACCGAATTGGAAAGGTTCAGCGAGCGGTAACGCCCGTTCATCGGAATCCGCACGCAGTTTTCCTCATGCAAAACCAGGATTTCCTCCGGAATGCCCGCACTCTCTTTTCCGAACATCAGAAACGCGTCCTCCTCGTAAGCAACATCCGAATAGACCTGATGTGCCTTGGTAGTCGCAAAATACAGCTTCTTTTCCACTCCTGGATTTTTTTCCAGGAAGTCGGCGAAGTTCTCATATACATGAACATCGAGATCCTTCCAGTAATCCAGTCCCGCGCGCTTGAGCGCTTTCTCATCCAGAGAAAAGCCAAGAGGCTTGATCAGATGAAGCGATGTTCCCGTTACCACGCAGGTCCGGCCGATGTTTCCGGTATTTGCCGGAATTTCCGGCTCATGCAGTACGATGTTCACGCCTTTGCCTCCCCGTCCAGGCGGGTTACAAACCGTTCCAGACGCTCTAACGCCTTCTTCAGGTCCTCCAGCGAATAGGCGTAGGAAATACGCAGAAAGCCCTCTCCACACGCGCCGAACGCGGTTCCAGGAACTACCGCAACCTTCTCTTCATTCAGAAGCCTGGTAGCGAACTCCTCGCTGGTCATACCGAAGCGCTTGATGCTCGGAAAGACGTAAAACGCGCCGAACGGCTCAAAGCACTCCAGGTTCATGCGGCGGAGCGCATCAATCAGGAAGCGTCTGCGCTGATTGTAGGACTCGCGCATCATCGCCACGTCCGCGTCTCCATTCCGCAGCGCGCTGACTGCCGCGTACTGGCTGGTTGTCGGCGCGCACATGATGGCAAACTGATGAATCTTAGTCATCTGCTCCATAATGACGCGCGGACCTACCGCGTATCCGAGACGCCATCCGGTCATCGCGTACGCCTTGGAAAAGCCGTTAATAACGATGGTACGGTCTCGCATTCCCGGAATTGACGCGATTGTGACCGGCTCGCCGCTGTAGGTAAGCTCAGTGTAAATCTCATCGGAAATGACATACAGATCCTTTTCGATGCAAATTTCGGCAATCGCTTCCAGATCTTCTTTTGTCATAATCGCTCCGGTCGGGTTGTTCGGGAAAGGAAGTACCAGAATCTTGGTTTTGTCCGTAATTGCCGCCCGCAGCTCTTCCGGCGTCAGACGGAACTGATTTTCTTCCTTCAGCTCGATAAACACCGGAACACCGTCCGCTAACACGCAGCACGGCAGATATGATACGTAGCTCGGCTGAGGAATCAGAACCTCGTCTCCCGGATTGAGCATCGCGCGCATAGCAAGGTCAATTGCCTCGCTTCCTCCGACCGTAATCAGCACTTCATGCTGCCAGTCATAGGAAAGACCGAAGCGGCGCTGCATATAACGGACGATCTCAACACGCAGCTCCTTCAAACCGGAGTTGGACGTATAGAAGGTGCGTCCCTTTTCCAGCGAGTAGATGCCCTCCTCGCGGATGTGCCATGGCGTGTCAAAATCCGGCTCGCCGACACCAAGGGAAATCGCATCCTTCATCTCGTTTACAACATCAAAAAATTTGCGAATTCCGGACGGCTGGATTGCAGCCGTCTTGTCAGCTATCGGATTTCTCACGGCGTCACCATCATCCTTTCATCCTTTTTTTCCTCTGCAAATCCGGTTCCATGATACTTATCTTTTTTCAGAACGAAATGCGTTGCCGTGCTGAGTACGGAATCCAGCGGGGACAGCTTCTCAGACACAAACTGCGCAACCTGGCGCATGTTCTTTCCTTCCAGCATAACCATCAGATCATAACCGCCGGACATCAGATAGCAGGCATCTACCTCGCTGTAGTTGTAAATGCGCTCGGCAATCTTGTCAAATCCCATGCCGCGCTGAGGCGTTACCTTTACCTCAATCAGCGCCTCTACCTTTTCCTCCGATGTATTTTCCCAGTTAATCATCGTATGATAACCGCAGATTACATGATCCTTTTCCAGCTCCGCAATCGCGTTTGCGACCGCAATCTCCGACTCTCCCAACAGCACCGACAGCTCATGCACATCAATCCGGCTGTTCTTCTCAATAATTGCCAAAATTTTTTCTTTCATCTGATCCTCCCATTCGTTTTATATGCGTATTTGACCAATCCTTCCCGCAAACAGCACCCTCTGTTTCTGCAGCCGCGGCCAGCCGGTAAAGCTCATCCTGCGCCGGTTTATCGAGATAGCGCACCTCTTCCTCATTGCGAAGAATCCTTGCTTTATCCCCTGTGGCAACGCCGATGACCGCAGCCGGAATGCCGACGGCCTCCATACCGGAAACAAACCGCTCCGGCGACGCGGTCAGCGCAAGCGCCATCCCGTCTCCGGCCAGCTGATACGGATTTGCCCGGTAATATTCGCAGATTTCCACGGTTTCCTGCCGGATCGGAATCCGCTTCAGATCCAGGTCAAAGCCGATCCCCGCACCATCCGCCAGATACCAGAGCGCCGCCAGCACGCCGCCCTCCCCGACCGGGAACAGGTAACTGTCAAAAGCTGCCGGTACCGCAGCAATCCCGCGAAGCGACCTCTCTTTAAAGAATGCCTCCGCCTGCTCTAAAAAGCCCTGCGAGTACCGGGCCCTTAAGCCATCCTTTGCCTGTGCCGCGAGCAGCGCGGCTCCCGCCATCCCGGCATGGCCGACAGCGGCAATTGCCATCCCCGCCTTTGGAGCTGGGACACGATACTTCATCGTCCCAAAGGCAGAGAGCGTCAGAACCGGCAGCACCGCCGCTTCCGAGCACGTGATAAATACCTGCGCAAGCACCGCGCCTGCTTCTTGGCACAGCGCCTCCAAACGGGCGGTAATCTCCGCCGGTTCATCCTTTCTTGCTGTCGGCCAGATCAGCGAAGCACTGACCCACCCGCACGCCGCCCCCTGACAGAGCAGTTCATTTTCACACCGGGCAAACAGAAGTTCCATCGCCCCTTCCCGGTCCAGCCCGCCGCTGCGGATCGCAGAAACACAGCTTCCTTCCTGCTCTTCTCCCAGCACGGCACAGCCTCGGTAACGAACAAAGCCGGGAAGCAGTCCGCTTCCCGACTTCATCGGTTTTCGGATGCAGCGCTGCATCTGATTGTAAGAAATCTGTCCAGTCTTCATCTCATCGTCCAACCATTAATAATTCTCATCCGCGAAGTTCGGATCCCAGATTACGCCGTTCTTAAAGGTAACGTTGTGGAACATATCATATCCAAGGAAACGGTAAACGCCGGTCCCATTGGACGCAATAACGGAATTCTCCACGTTGCAGTCCGAAGCAACATACATGATGCCGGACATTGGACGGTAATAATCGTAATTCAATTCTGTATCAGACTGCGGTACTCCATCAATTAAAACAGTTTTATAAGACCGAGCCTTAACTGCCGGATGTGTCTCAACTGTTGCTACGATCTTCTGGCTTGCTGTTGCCGTCGGACCGTAAACCGCCTGGCTGTCATCGACATTGATCACATACAGCGGATTCGGGAAATCGCACTGCTCTACCGTATAATGGAAATCAATTGTACGGTTTGCCGGGCGCTCTTCCACGCCCCAGATGTTGATTACAACCTGTCCGTTTGCCACATACGATTCCAGGTAAATCGGGTTGGAATATGGATTGACAAACTTGAAATCCTGTCCGCCAACCGCAACCGTCGCGTCCATTGCCGGCGGTACATAGGTAACAATCATCGAATGAGCTTTCCGTGCCGTAACTGTCAGCTCCGCGCGAAGCACTGCATTGTACAGGGTGGTCGTTGTTTGGCAGACACCGCCGCCGAGTGCAGGAACCTGCTGGCCATTCTCATAGCCGGGTGCCATCTGATAACCGTTTTCCGCTGAAATATTGTACATGGCAAGCGTTGAAACTTCCTGACCCGGATAAATAATGGTTCCGTTCAGGCCCGCCGATGACAGGCGGATATTCTCCGCGCGCGCCCACTCGCCGAGATCGCCGGTCGCGTAGGATCCAAGCGGGGTTGAGGAAAACGCAAAGTTTGCGGATGTATACTGCGGCTGTACTTCGGTATACGGAAGCACGTAATTAATATCCTCTTTGTTGCTGTAGTCAGACAGCATCGCAATCATCTCATTTTCAATGGCTGCACTGTCATAGGAAACGCCGATTACCTCCGGCGTTACAATAAACTCACCATTGACTCTGCTGACTGTTGCATTTTGTGGGTTCACAGAATAGAATCCAGTCAAAGCGGTTACCGCCTCATCAATGACTGACGTATCAAAGCTGATATCAATAGAAAGATTGACCGGATTCGCATCGAGATCTTTCTGCTTCATATACTGCTCGACAAAGTTTCCATCGGTAATGTAATCGGACAGCTGATCAAGAATCTCCGGATTGTTCCAGGTCATCTTCAGAACCTCTCCGTTATATTGATACTCCTTGGAATCGGAAAACGCGGTTACTGTCATCATACGGTTGTACGACGCGGTATAGTAATCATTGATCCACTGCTTAGCCTGCTCTAATGTCATCCCCTCTAAGCTCTGTCCCTCAACGCTGATTCCGCGCTGGAACACAGCCTCCTGATCTGCCTTCCGGAGTGTCAGCGGATATAACGTATCCGCTCCCGCTGCGGAACGACTGCCATAGCCGGTGAAGGCAGCAATGGAACATCCTGCGATCAGCGCCGCTTTGGCAACTACTTTACTGAAATTCATCCATATCTCCTTTCAAAAAACAGCATACCGGACCTTACTCCGGACAGCTGCGCGGTCAACTCATCAGAGCCGATACAACCATGGTAAAGATCATGCCAGCTGCAAGCACAGCTGCCGCTGCTCCGGCAATCACCTGTTTTCTTCTTTCTTTGCGTGATTTCTTCCGATCACTCATGCTGCACGTCTCCTTTCCGCAATCATGTACTCCCGGAAACCTGCGGTACCAGGCGGTCGGTGATTTTAGCCAAGGATGCCTGAACAAAACACGCACACAATACGCACAAATCATTCAGACAGTTCCGGCAATCAACCCGCTGCTAACGCAGATACATAAGAGATTCCGAAAAATACATAATACCTTTAATATATATGAAAGCCCGCGCAAATGCAAGCCTCATTTCCAAAAAGCAAATAAAATCCTGCCTTAGAGCGTGTCCGAAAAATCATTCCCGCAAATTGTGACGCACATCTTGCAGAAAACCTTTTTCAAACACGCTCTAATACAGTTTCATTATATCATATTTCTTCAATAGGAAATACCGCTTTTTTATTACGCTTTTCTTACATTTTATTGTTTCCTTGTTGCAATTTAAATATAAATATGATACCCTGTTGAAAGATTGAGACGAAAACGGAGGTACTACAATGACAAAAACAGAAGCAGTTTCCTTATTAAAGGAACATAATCAGCTGCAGCTGCTTGACTATTATGATGAGCTGACACCGGACGCGCAAAAAATTCTGCTTGACCAGATTGCTTCGATCAACTGGGATCTGCTTGCGCTGCTTAATGACCGGAAATCCACCGAGGAGTCCCGCGGCGCGCTCGCTCCCCTCGGCGCTCTGGAAATCCCGGAAATCAACGACCGCCGCGCGGAATTTGAAGAGATCGGCATCAAGGCTCTGAGCGAAGGAAAGGTCGGCGCGGTTCTGCTGGCAGGCGGTCAGGGAACCCGTCTCGGCTACGATGGTCCGAAGGGAACTTTCAATGTCGGCCTTACCAGAGAACTGTACATTTTTGAATGCCTGATCCACAACCTGATGGATGTTGTTACCCGCGTGAAGGCATGGGTTCCTCTTTACATTATGACCAGCGACAAGAACCATGACGCGACGGTTTCCTTCCTGACCGAGCATGGATTTTTCGGTTATCATCCGGATTACATCCATTTCTTTAAGCAGGACATGGCTCCGAGCGTCGGTTACGACGGAAAGCTGCTTCTGGAAAGCAAAGGAAGCCTGTCTCTGTCTCCCAACGGCAACGGCGGTTGGTTCTCTTCCGTGGAAAAGGCAGGGCTTGTTGACGGCATGAAGAAGCAGGGCATCGAATGGCTGACTGTTTTCGCGGTTGACAATGTGCTTCAGCGGATCAACGATCCGGCGTTTGTCGGCGCAGTAATCGCGTCCGGCTGCGACTGCGGCGGCAAGGTTGTCAGCAAAGCGGCTCCGGATGAGCGCGTCGGCGTTCTGTGCTTAGAGGACGGTCGTCCGTCTATCGTTGAGTATTATGAGATGACCGACGATATGATCCATCTGCGCGATGAAAACGGAAACCTGCAGTACCGGTTCGGCGTTATTCTGAACTACATGTTCCGTCTGGACCGTCTGGAGGATATTGTTCATACAAAAATGCCGGTTCATATTGTTGAAAAGAAGATTCCGTGCCTGGATGCGTCCGGAAACCCGGTTCACCCGGAGAAGCCGAATGGCTATAAGTTTGAGGCGCTGGTTCTGGATATGATTCATCTGATGAACAGCTGCTGCGCTTACGAGGTTGACCGCGAGCACGAATTTGCCCCGGTAAAGAATCTCCATGGCATTGATTCTGTTGATTCCGCGCGGGAGCTGCTGAAAAAGAACGGCGTTGCGCTGTAATTTCCGTAAGATGACATAATGACAGTGAGATTTTTCCGACTCTGCATGCGAAACATCGGCAAAATCCGTTATTGTCTGAGTGCAGCGTGAACAGTAACGTAATGATTTTCCGCCCTATTTTTCTAGAAAGAGATACTTTTCTTCTTTCTGAATTTATGTTATACTAAATTTAGTAGCGTATCGGCGGCTTTCATTAATTCGTAAAACCGCCGTCAGTACCTATTAACTATTCTTATTTTTCAAAGGAGGATATTACGATCATGGATATGTCCAGTTTTTCTCTGTCCGGAAAGATCGCTCTGATCACCGGCGCATCCTACGGTATCGGCTTTGCAATCGCAAAGGGCATGGCTGCTGCAGGCGCGACTATCGTATTCAATGATATTAAGCAGGAGCTTGTTGATAAGGGACTTGCAGCATACAAGGAAGAGGGCATCGACGCTCACGGTTACGTATGTGATGTTACCGATGAGGAGGCTGTCAACAACCTGGTTGCTACCATCGAGAAGGAAGTCGGCGTGATCGATATTCTGGTCAACAATGCCGGTATCATCAAGAGAATCCCGATGTGCGAGATGTCCGCAGCTCAGTTCAGACAGGTTATCGACGTTGACCTGAACGCTCCGTTCATCGTTTCCAAGGCAGTTATTCCGAGCATGATCAAGAAGGGCCACGGAAAGATCATCAACATCTGCTCTATGATGTCCGAGCTTGGTCGTGAGACCGTTTCCGCTTACGCGGCTGCAAAGGGCGGCTTAAAGATGCTGACCAGAAATATCTGCTCTGAGTACGGTGAGTACAACATTCAGTGCAACGGTATCGGACCTGGCTACATCGCTACTCCTCAGACTGCTCCGCTTCGTGAGATCCAGCCTGATGGTTCCCGTCATCCGTTTGATCAGTTCATCATCGCAAAGACTCCGGCGGCTCGCTGGGGCAACGCAGATGACCTTGCAGGCCCGGCAGTATTCCTTGCTTCCGACGCTTCTAACTTCGTCAACGGCCATGTGCTGTATGTAGACGGCGGTATCCTGGCTTACATCGGCAAGCAGCCGAAATAAACCTTTAACAAAAAAGAATCCTGCGGACGCAGGATTCTTTTTTTGTTGCCATCATTTCCATGTCAGCAGCGCTGCCGCGCAGGTAAGCCCTGCCCCGAAACCGGCAAGCACGATCTGATCTCCCGGCGCTCCGTTCCCGGCCTTCTTCCATTCATCCAATAGTACCGGAATGCTTGCCGCCGACAGATTTCCTGTCCGCTGCACATTCTGCGGGAATTTCTTCTGCGGCACATGCAGGCGTTTTGCAATAGATACCAGAATCCGCTCATTCGCCTGATGCAGGAAGAACCAGTCTACTGATTCCACCGGAACCTGTTCCTGCTCCAGCAATTCTCCTATGATCTGCGGCACACGGCTGACCGCAAACTGGTACACCGCTCTTCCGTCCATGCGGATTCCGCCCCGGCTGCCAACGTCCGCCGCATTCTGATCCCGGCAATCGGTTTCTGTGTTTTTTGCAAATGGATGCTTTGCCAGGTGATTCCGGTAAACCAGGACATCTCCGCAGCTGCCTTGCGCCCACAGCTTGACGGCACGGATTCCCTCCGTTTCCGACGCCTCCAGATAGACCGCTCCTGCTCCATCCCCAAACAGGATACAGGTACTCCGGTCCGTCCAGTCAGTCAGACCGGACATGACCTCCGCGCCGATTACCAACGCGTTTGCTGCCATTCCACACCGGATATACGCCCACGCTGTACTTAACGCGGTAAGGAATCCGCTGCAGGCAGCGTTCACATCAAATGCCGCCGCATGCTCCGCACCGACAGCCGCCTGTACCTGGCAGGAAACGCTCGGAAATATGGTATCCGGAGACGAGGTTGCCGTAAGGATCAGATCAACGTCCACCCCGGCCGCTCCTGCATCCTCCAATGCACGTTTTGCGGCAAGAATTGCCAGTTCCGACGTCGTTTCCGTCACTGCGAGTCGTCTGGTTACAATGCCGGTCCGCTCCCGGATCCAGGCATCATCCGTATCCAGAAACGCTTCAAATGCCTGATTGCCGATTTCCAGTTCCGGCAGCGCGCTTCCGGTTCCTCTGATTGCTGCTGTTCGCATGTCCTCCTCCTTTTTTATCCTATGTGCTCCCGGAATCCCGTTGTTCCTAAATTTGCGGGAAATTTTTCCCGGATGATGGCGCCGCAGTTGGCTGCGGCAGCCAGATCCGGGGAAATAAATCTGCGCGATCAGAAATTCCGGAACCGCCAGTAGCGCTCCTGTTCGATTTCTCTGCCGTCCCGACCGTCATACGCCCGCAGAAATTCGCAGATTCCCACTTTCAGGCAGTCGGAAATCGCGTCCACGGTGTTCTCTCCGGCTCCTCCGAACTCCGGAATGATTCGGTCAATCACACGCAGACGTTCCAGATCCTGTGCCGTCAGCTTCATTGCCGCCGCCGCATCTGCCGCTTTCTCCGATGTTTTCCATAAAATTGACGAGTATCCTTCGGGAGACAGGATTGCGTAGGTTGCATTCTCTAACATCCAGACACGGTTGCCGGACGCAGTTGCCAGCGCGCCTCCGCTGCCTCCCTCGCCGATTAAGATGCACAAAACAGGCACCTTCAATCCGGACATCTCATACAGACAGCGGGCAATTGCTTCTCCCTGTCCCCGCTCCTCCGCGTCAATCCCGCAGAATGCTCCGGGCGTATTGACAAAGCTGATTACCGGGCGGCCGAATTTTTCCGCCTGTTTCATCAGACGAACTGCTTTCCGGTATCCTTCCGGCTTCGGCATTCCAAAATTATGCGTCATCCGTCCCTGCATGTCCCGGCCCTTTTCCTCAAGCAGAACCGTAACCGGCTGATTTTCCAGAAATGCCAGACCACCCATCAATGCCCGGTCATCGCCGCCCAGACGGTCGCCGTGCGCTTCGATAAAATCCGAAAAGATCCGGCTTACATAATCCATAGCCGATGGCCGGTTCGCGTTCCGGCACGCTGTCACCTTTTCCCATGGAGTTTTCTGCGCGCGCTTTTTCCATTCCACTCCTGCCGGTTCCTCTGCCGTCGGTTTCACATCGGCCGATTCATCCGTTGCCGATTT
Source organism: uncultured bacterium (assembly GCA_905214365.1). Taxonomy (GTDB): domain Bacteria; phylum Bacillota; class Clostridia; order Lachnospirales; family Lachnospiraceae; genus Anthropogastromicrobium. Next base: position 3,557 of record CAJMMH010000037.1, on the reverse strand, counting down.
CACTCCTTCTGTCTCAGCTGCCTTCCACATTTCTGCTGCCTTCCAGCCCTGTCCGCTGAGAAAACCCTCCGCGATCTGAAATTCTTCGGGTGACTGCGGTTTCCGGTTTGCTTTCAGTAAAAAATACATGGTCTTTTTCAAATTTTTCCGCTGGACAATCCCATCGATCATCCCATGCTGCTGCAGAAACTCCGCAGTCTGAAATCCCTCCGGCAATGTCTGTCCGATAGTCTGCTGGATGACTCTCGGTCCGGCAAATCCGATCAGCGCGCCCGGTTCCGCCATAATGACATCTCCAAGCATCGCAAAGCTTGCAGTCACGCCGCCCATGGTCGGATCGGTCAGAATGGAACAGTAAAACAATCCCGCCTCCTGAAACCGCCGCACAGCAGCCGCGGTTTTCTCCATCTGCATCAGAGAAATGATTCCTTCCTGCATCCGCGCCCCACCGGAACAGCAGAATAAAAAGACCGGCAGACGTTCCCGCTCCGCACGTTCAAATCCGCGTGCAATCCGTTCTCCGACCGCATATCCCATACTTCCCATCAGAAAACGGGAATCACAGATTCCAATAACAGCGCGCTCTCCAAAGATCCTCGCCTCACCGATCGTAAATGCTTCTGACAGACCTGTTTTCTCCCGTGCAGCCTCCAGCTTTTCCTGATAACTGCTGTCATCAAGCGGATTGCTCTCCGGAATCTGTTCAAACCACGGCGTAAAGCTGCGCGGATCGGCAACCATGCGCAGACGGTTGGCTGTACTGACACGGAAATATCCGCCGCATCTGGGACAGATGTATTTTTTTCTTACCGCTTCATCCCGCAAAACCAGCCCCTTGCACTTCGGACACGAAACCCGTACCGGCCCGTCCTGCACGGCCGGCGCTGCCGCCTCTTCCTTCTTTTTTCTTCCAAACCATCCAAACAGTGCCACGTTTTTTCCTCCGTCAGCCAATTGCAAAGATCAGATCAGCTGTTACCGCAATTTCTCCGTCTACGGACGCTTCCGCGTGTCCCATTCCAACCGACCCTTTTACTGTTGTCATTTCTACCTTCAGCGTCAGTACATCTCCCGGTACAACCTTCCGACGGAATCTCGCCTGCCTGATGCCGCCGAAATACGCAGTCTTTCCACGGAACGATTCGCTGCTGAGCATCGCGGCCGCCCCGGTCTGCGCCAGTGCCTCAATAATCAGGACCCCCGGCATGACCGGTTCCTTTGGAAAATGACCGGCAAAAAACGGTTCATCATAGGCAACGCATTTTCGTCCGACTGCCCGCACTCCGGGTTCCAGCTCTTCAATCGTATCGATCAAAAGAAATGGATGCCGGTGCGGAATGATTTCCATAATTTCTTCTGTTGTCAATCTTGGCATAACTGCTCATTCCTCCCTGTACCGTCCAATCAGCAGGCTACTGTTGTGGCCGCCGAATCCAAGCGAATTGCTTAGCGCATAAGGAACTGGCTCTTCAACTGCCTCTCTGCAGTAATCAAGATCCATTTCTTCCTCTGCCTCACAGAATCCGACCGTCCGGTGAATATATCCTTCTTCTACCGTTTTTGCGCAGACGATTAGTTCCACGGCTCCCGCCGCTCCCAGCAAATGGCCGATCATGGATTTTGTCGAGTTGACATGTATTTTCGCTGCATGCGCGCCGAATGCACGGTGAATTGCTCTTGTCTCAAACAGATCATTGTGGTGTGTCCCAGTACCATGCGCATTGATATATGTAATCTGTGTTTTTTCCACTCTTCCATCCGCAAGTGCCGCTTCCATTGCCTTTGCCGCGCCCTCTCCGTCTTCCCGCGGTGATGTAATATGGTACGCGTCAGACGAACACCCGTAGCCAAGTACCTCCGCGTAAATATGCGCACCGCGGCGCTTTGCGTGCTCCAGCTCTTCCAGGATCAGAATGCCCGCGCCCTCGCCCATGACAAATCCGCTTCTGTTTTTGTCAAACGGCAGGCTGCAGCGCGCCGGATCCTCAGACGGCGACAATGCCGTCAGCGCGGAAAAACCAGCGATTGACAGCGGAGTAATACAGGCTTCCGCCCCTCCGGCTGCCATTGCGTCCGCATCGCCGTACTGAATGGCACGAAATGCCTCCCCGATGGAATTGGTTCCGGTCGCGCAGGCGGTTACTACGTTAAGACTTTTTCCCTTCAATCCAAGCTGAATGGATACGTTCCCCGCCGCCATGTTGGAAATCATCATCGGAATAAACAGCGGATTCACTCTTCCCGGCCCTTTCTGCAGCAGCCGTTCGTGCTCCCGCTCCATTGCCTGCATGCTGCCGATTCCGGAACCGACCGCGCAGCCGATGCGGTACGCGTCTTCCTGTTCCATGTCCAGTCCGGAATCCTCAAATGCTTCCTTTGCCGCCGCGACCGCAAACTGGCAAAACCGTTCCATCCGCCTTGCCGCTTTCGCGTCCATTCGCTCCTGCGGAACAAAGTCCGTTACCTCTGCTGCCAGAACCGCGCGGTACCCTTCCGGATCAAACGCGTGAATCCGGTCAAATCCTGTCTTTTCCGCACGCACAGCCTCCCAGAATGCCGGAACTGAATTTCCGATCGGCGTTATCGCGCCCATTCCGGTAATTACAACTCTTCGTTTCATTTTTACCTCCGAACTGATACAGCTTTGCGCTGCTGTATTACACTCTCACACCGCACCGCTGTCTGCCCCCTACGGACCGGCAATGCGGCGTTATTTCGCCGTATTCCGACACAGCTTTGCATCGCCATCTTACATCGCCATCCCGCCGTCTACGCACAAAACCTGTCCGGTTATATACGATGCCGCTTCCGACGCCAAAAACGCAACTGCGGCAGCAGCCTCCTTCGGGGTTCCCATCCGTTTCATTGGAATCCGCTCCGCTGCCTTTTCTCTGATTTCTTCACTCAGAACTGATGTCATCGCCGTATCGATATAGCCTGGCGCAACCACATTGACTGTTATTCCCCGGCCGGCAAGCTCTCTTGCCGCTGACTTGCTCAGACCAATCACTCCGGCCTTTGCCGCTGCGTAATTTGCCTGTCCCGCATTGCCAATCACACCGGAAACAGAGGAAATACTGATGATTCTTCCCCAGCGCTGCTTTATCATGTATCTGGCGGCGCTTCGCATCGCATGGAAGGTTCCCTTCAGATTGATATTTACCACCGCATCAAATGTCTCATCGCTCATGCGAAGCAGCAGCTGATCCGCGGTAATCCCGGCATTATTTACCAGAATATCCAGCCTTCCGTATTTTGCAATAATTTCTTCTGTCATTGTCCGGCACGCCGCTTCATCCGATACGTCCGCGCACATTGCTTCCGCCTGCCCGCCGAGTTCACGGATCTGGCAGACCGTTTCTTCCGCTCCTGTTTTGCTTTTGCTGTAATTCACAATTACCAGGCACCCTGACGCAGCAAGCGCCAGCGCGGTTTCTTTTCCGATTCCTCTTCCGGCTCCTGTCACCAGAGCCACTCTTGTCTCTCCCATGTGCTCTTCTGTTTTCCTTTTGCTGTTTTCTGTTCCGCCTGTTTTCCAGACCATTCCATCCTGACGA
>CAJMMH010000036.1 GCA_905214365.1 uncultured bacterium | reverse complement strand
TTGCCGATTCTGCATGCGAAGCATCGGCAAAATCCGTTACTGTTCGAGCGTAGCGCAAACAGTAACGTAGAATACGGCAAAATTCTTCACCAATTCCAACGAACCTCGCCGGTAAATTTCGGGGACATTTTCTATTTTTCTCTTGTTTTTTCTGACTATTTTAGTTATAATGATTATAAATTTTTAACTGTATTTTCAGAAGCTTTTTCTGCCTTTTTTGTCAATAAATCCTTCCGATCAGCGGCATTGGCGTACACGATGCATACGTCGATGAAAGTTGAACACAGCTGGCGGAAAATCAGCCGCAAAGACAGGTGAATAAGAGATTCCGAGAGTACATTCCTAATAAGAAGGAGGATTTTATATGGAACAGTATTTTGTACCGGCAGTCATTGCAATTGTCGTCGTCCTGATTCTGATCATGATTGCGCTTGGCTATGTCAAAGCTCCGCCGGATCAGGCGTACATCATCTCCGGTCTGCGCAAGGACGCCCGGATCTTAATTGGACGCGCCGGAGTACGGCTTCCGTTTTTCGAGCGGATTGACCGTCTGTATCTGGGACAGATGACGGTAGATATTAAAACCGAGCAGTCTGTTCCGACCAATGATTTTATTAACGTCAATGTGGACGCAGTTGCAAAGGTACGCATTTCCCCGTCCCCGGAAGGCATCCGCCTTGCGGCCAAAAACTTTCTGAATAAGAAGCCGAATGATATCACGCTGGATCTGCAGGATTCTCTTCAGGGCAATATGCGTGAGATTATCGGTACGCTGTCGCTGAAGGTAATCAATACGGACCGTGATTCGTTTTCTGATCAGGTTATGTCCAAGGCTTCTAAGGATATGGACAAGCTCGGAATTGAGATTCTTTCCTGCAACATTCAGAATGTCACGGATGACAACGGACTGATCCGCGACCTTGGCGCCGACAACACGTCCCGGATTAAGAAGGACGCAGCGATTGCCAAGGCGCAGGCGGATCGCGATATCGCAATTGCACAGGCAGAAGCCAATAAATCAGCCAATGACGCGCGTGTTCTTTCCGAAACAGAAATCTCGGAGAAGAATAATGAACTGGCAATCAAGCAGTCTGAACTGCAGAAGCTTGCCGATACCAAGAAGGCAGAGGCCGACGCTGCATATGAGATTCAGAAGCAGGAACAGCAAAAGACGATTCAGGCCGCAACGGTAAACGCGCAGATTGCAAAAACAGAACGTGAAGCGGAGCTGCGCAGGCAGGAAGTTGCTGTTCAGCAGCAGCAGTTGGAAGCTGAAATTAACAAAAAAGCTGATGCGGACCGTTATAAGGTTGAGCAGGAAGCTGCTGCAAACCTGGCAAAACGCCAGCGCGAGGCAGAAGCGAAAAAGTATGAAATGGAAAAGGAAGCGGAGGCAATGCGCGCCAAAGCGGATGCTGCACGCTATCAGGCGGAGCAGGAGGCTGCAGGTATCCGTGCGCGCGGTGAAGCGGAAGCTGCCGCAATCCAGGCAAAGGCAGTCGCAGAGGCGGAAGGTATGGAAAAGAAAGCTGTTGCTTATGCGAAGTATAACAATGCCGCGATTGTTGAAATGTTAGTAAATATTATGCCTCAGATGGCAGCCGAGATCGCAAAGCCGCTGTCTTCGATTGATAAGGTCAATATCTACGGAACATCCGGCACAGGCGGAAACGGCGGAACCGGAATCAGCGAAGTATCCGGCAGCACTGCCGCTGTAATGCAGCAGGTATTTGATACTATGAGTGAGGCAACCGGTGTTGATTTCCGCGAGATCTTAAAGGCACAGACTTATGATGCCAAGGTAACGCACAACATCAATGTAACCGGACTCCCCGGAAATCCCGGAAACGACGCTGCAAAAGCAGCTGATTCAGCCGAGCCGCAGGCATAATACAAAGCGTCAATGCATGCGAAACGCGACATAGAAATAAGAACACAACAAAACGCCATCCTGATTTTGAAAATCGGGATGGCGTTTTGTTATGAGCAAGTAGCGAAGCGGATTGCGAATATCCTTAGATCATGCACATTCTGCCGCAAATCACAGCCAGGGCGTGTTTGAACTATATTACTTATAATAGTCAAACGCATGGCCATACATCCGTACAGTATCGCCTTCTTCGATTCCAGCCTCTTCTAGATCCTTCAGGATGCCGCTCTCTTTGAGGAATTTCTGGAAGAACAGGAAGCCCTTCTCGGAATCCAGATTTGTATAGCCGAGCATCTTTTCAATACGCGGACCTTCTACCCGGAATACATGGTCTGCTTCATGGGTTACGGTGTACGGAAGTGTGCTTCCTGCGTCAATCTGCGGAATATATTCACGTTCAAAGACTACCGGAGCCGGATCAAGCTTGGACAGGATGCGGCTAACCTCGTACAGAAGCTCGCGCAGGCCCTGATTGCTTGCTGCGGAAACGGCAAAGACCTTTACGCCCTGCGGCTCATAGCGGCGGCGCAGACGTTCAACCGGATCTTCCTGACCCTCTTCTAAGACAATTGCATCCGTCTTGTTGGCTGCGATCACCCACGGACGCTTCAGCACATCCGGATTGTAGCGGCTGATTTCCGCGTTGATGGTCTCAATATCCTCGATCGGATCCCTTCCCTCGGTGGATGCCGCGTCTACCACGTGGATCAGCACCTTTGTACGCTCAATATGCTTCAAAAACTGGAATCCAAGTCCCGCACCCTCGGAAGCGCCTTCGATAATTCCCGGAATATCCGCTACGGCAAATCCATTGATTCCTGGCAGATCTACGATTCCGATGTTCGGATCGATCGTTGTGAAGTGGTAATTGGCAATCTTCGGCTTCGCGTTGGAAATCATAGACAGGATCGTAGACTTTCCGACATTCGGATAACCGACCAGGCCGACATCCGCGATTACCTTCAGCTCCAGGCGCACCCACTGCTCGATGCCCGGCTGTCCCGGCTTCGCGTACTGCGGAACCTGCATCGTTGCCGTTGCAAAGTGCATGTTTCCGATGCCACCGCGGCCGCCCTTTAACACAACCTCTCGCATGTTGTCGCCAGACATATCAGTGATTACCTTGCCGGTTTCATCATCGCGGATGATAGTTCCCTCCGGCACCTTGATGACCAGATCCTTCCCGTCCGCTCCATGACAGCGGCGTTTTCCGCCCTCTTCGCCCGGCTGCGCAACGTATTTACGGATATGGCGGAAGTCATTCAGCGTATTTAATCCCTTATCAACTTCAAAGATGATATCACCGCCGCGGCCGCCGTCTCCGCCATCCGGTCCTCCTGCCGCAACATAAAGTTCCCGGCGGAAGCTGACATGCCCGTCACCGCCCTTACCGGACTTAATAAATATTTTCGCACTATCAATAAACATGGTGTCTTCTTTCGCCTTTCCTGTTTCTGTACTCTCTGAATTTTGCCGCGCCTGAATCAGCCGCATAAGAGATTCCGGGAGTATCTGTTTATGAAAGAAGGCCGTTGCTTACGCAGCGGCCTCAACATTTCTCAAATTATTCAGCTGTCGGATAAACAGAAACCTGCTTCTTGTCTCTGCCCTTTCTCTCGAAACGAACAACTCCGTCAACCTTAGCGAACAGAGTGTCATCTCCGCCGATTCCTACGTTTACACCAGGATGAATATGAGTTCCACGCTGTCTGTACAGGATGTTTCCTGCCAGTACAAACTGTCCGTCTGCTCTCTTCGCACCAAGTCTCTTGGACTCAGAGTCACGGCCGTTCTTTGTAGAACCAACTCCCTTTTTATGTGCAAATAACTGAAGATTTAACTTGAACATGACCTACACCTCCTTAAATCGGATCTTTAGATATTGTTTGCCATATGCTTCCACGATATCGGTCAGACCGGAAATCATGGAATCCATCAGCAGTTTGGATTCCGCACTGATCCCATCCGGAAACTCTACCTTCAGATACCCTTCCTCCCCCATCTCGCCGCGGATGGAATCATCCGTAAAGCGCTCGATTGAGTTGGCGGTATTCTGTGTCAGAACTGAGACACAGGCACAGATAATATCTCTGCCGGCCTCATCATACCCGGCATGTCCGCTTACCGTATATCCGCGGTAAGACTGATCAGAATCCCGGAAAACAGTAACCTGAATCATAAGAATTATGCGTTGATCTTCTCAATCTTTAACTCGGTATAAGACTGTCTGTGACCATTCTTCTTATGGTAGCCGGTCTTTCTCTTGTACTTGTAAACAATGACCTTCTTAGCACGGCCATCACCGATTACCGTTGCAGTTACAGTTGCTCCGGCAACAGTCGGGGTACCAACCTTCATCTCTCCATTGTTTACAACCAATACCTGATCAAAGTTGTAGGTTGCTCCAGCTTCTACTCCCAGCTTTTCAACACGAATGATATCGCCCTCGGCTACCTTGTACTGCTTACCGCCAGTTGCAATAATTGCGTACATCATAGCACCTCCTATTATCATTACTCGCCAATTTTGGTGACTGAACCAGTCCAAACGAACCGTTTCAGCGCTTCATACCTCGTTGAGCGGCACACTCGTATAATATAGCATGCTTTTTCTTTCCTGTCAATGTTTTTTTTTTAAAAAGAAAGATAAATAATAGACCAACGTTACTGTTCACGCTGCGCTCAAACAGTAACGGATTTTGCCGATGCTTCACATGAAGAATTGGCAAAATCCCACGCGTGGTACTGCCGCTCCAACGTGTCCCGCTCTTTTTTCCGCGTCAGCTCGACAAGTCCAAGCGCCGTCAGATCAACGACGGCAACCGGGACCGGATCCTGGGCTGCCAGCTGCCGCAGCTGCGCCATCAGCGCATCCTGATGCTCTTTGGTTTTCATATTGATAAAGTCAAGAATCAGGATTCCGGAAAGGTTGCGCAGACGGATCTGCGCCATGATCTCCTTTGCCGCTTCCCGGTTGACCTGAAAGACAAATTCTTCCATGTCCTTCTTTTTTCCTCCGGCCTTTCCGGTATTGACATCGATCGCAGTCAGTGCCTCAGTCGGCTCAATGACCAGATAAGCCCCGGAGGACAGCCAGACCTGCTTTTCCAGTGCCTTTTCCAACTGGCTGCGGATTCTCAGGCACGCGTCTAAGGACAGCAGCGGATCGCTGTACAGGCGGCACGGAATGGAGGCAATCGCCGGATATTGCTCCAGACAGCCTGACAGTTCCTGGTACAGTTCCTCATTGTCCGTCACAAGCTCGTCAATCTCCGCGGTCAAACTCTGCACGGTTTTCAGATACGCCGGTTCCGGCTGCCACAGCAGGCTTCCCGCGCTGCGGAACTGCGCGGTTTCCGTAATGGTACGGAGCGTTTTCTCCAGGCGGTCAAGCTCGGCAAATACCTCGTCACGATCCGCGTCCTTCGCGTTGGTCCGGATCAACACACCGGTCTGCTCGCGATAACGATGCTTCAGCTTCGTCTTCAGCTCACCCGCAAACGCCTCATCCCGAATTTTCTTCGATACATACACACCAGTTTCCGGATACATTACAACGCCGAACCGGCCGCTGATCTGCAGCGTACTGCGAGCCGCCGGTTCTTTGGTTTTCAACGCGTCTGTTTCTATCTGTACCAGAATCTCATCTCCAACCGTGTATGTCCCCGGCCGAGCCTGTCTGGTAAAGACAGGCATCGGATTTCCCTTTATAGAAAAATAACAGCGCCGATCCCCGATCTTCAGAAATGCCGCCTGGATTGATGGAACCAGGTTTTCAATCTGTGCCGTATAAATGCTCCCGACAAAGCTGCCTTCCCTGTCGTCAATCCGGCATTCCTTCATCCGGCCATCCTCGATCAGACAGCTTATCACCTGCTCCCTGCCGGATAAAAAGGCCCATTTTTTCATGCTTCTGCTCCTGTATCTTCAGCTGGCTGCTCTTCCTTCAGCGCCTCATCGATCCTGGCTCCGACCGCGCCAAGCGGGATCAGGTTTCTTGGCTCTCCCTCCCCCGCGGTATTGGTATAGGTCTCCAGACGGCTGATAAACAGCGTATGGCCCGGATCCGCCAGTCCGCATTCTCTGCAATATGCCGTAATAACCAGCTCCGGCTTCAGATTGTCCACGCTTCCGGTACTGACCTGCAGATAAATGGCCGGCTCCTGCCGGTCAATCTGCCAGTCGTAAATCAGCGGACGGATGTCGAGTACACGGCTCCCTTTTTTTGTTTCCTTCTCAATAACAACCGATTCGCGCGCGAAAAACTGCTCCAGTCCGTCAAGCCAGGCATCCGTGTTTTCCGGTACCTTGCCCTCGCGGAAGGTCAGGCAATAGTCGGCCGCCGCCACGCTGCTCATCGCGTTCTGTGCATCGTCCGGAAGCAGCCTCCAATCGAGCACCTCCATGCCCGGAACCATCACCGCGTTCATCCGGCGCACCATTTCATCAGTCGGCGCGGTTTCCGTTACCTCCAGATCCGCATACTCTGCCTGGCTCTCGATACCGACGCCGAGCGGAGCGGCAAACGACAGCAGCGGATGCGGACTATAGCCCTTGGAGTACATCATATTGACTCCCGCGCGGCGAAGCGCCTTCTGAAAATAACGCATCACATCCAGATGCCCGATATAAAGCATTCTCCCGTATTTAGCAAACTGCATTCGTATTTTCAAAGCAGACTCCTCCTCCAAATTTTCTTGCTCCGCATCCGGCACAGCCCTGACGGCAGTTTTTCGTGGTCACAGCCTGCTGTGCCCGCTTCCATTCCCGGATAAAAAATTCTTTTGTCACGCCGGTATCAATGAAATCCCATGGAAACAACTCATCAAGCTCCCTCGTTCTGGTCGTATAAAAGTCAATCGACAGACCACATTCTTCAAACGTGTCCAGCCAGACCTGATAGCGGAAATTCTCGGTCCATGCATCGAAGATTTCTCCCTTGCGGTACGCGGCTTCAATCACATCGGCTACCCTGCGGTCACCGCGGGCAAATACGCCCTCCAGAACAGTTACATCCGCCTCATGCCAGTTGTACTTGATACTCTTCTGATTTCTCTGCTCTTTTAATGTATGATTTACCACGCGCGCCATGCCCAGATACTCCGCCGGCGCGTACATCGGCGCCCACTGCAGCGGGGTAAACGGCTTTGGAACAAAAAATGATGTACTGATGACAATCTGACATTTTCCATTTCTCTTATCCTTCGGAATCTCATAATACGCTTCCGAAATCCGCTCCGCAAGCTGCGGAATGCCCATACGGTCTTCGTCTGTTTCCATTGGAAGACCAAGCATGAAATACAGCTTGACATGGTTCCATCCTGCTTCAAACGCTTCCGACGCTCCCTGAAGGATCACTTCTTCGGTCAGTCCTTTATTAATAACATCTCGCTGCTTCTGCGTTCCCGCCTCCGGCGCGAAGGTCAGGCTGCTCTTTTTGATATCCTGTACCTTACTCATCACATCCAGAGAAAACGCATCAATCCGCAGTGACGGCAGGGAAATATTGACCTTCCGCTCTCTGCACTCATCAATCAGGAAATTGACCAGCTCCGGAAGCGCGGAATAGTCGCTTGAACTCAGCGAGCTCAGAGAAATCTCATCGTAACCGGTTGCGTCGAGCATGCGGATTGCCAGATCCTTCAGGCGGTTAACATCCCGCTCCCGGACCGGACGGTAAATCATACCTGCCTGACAGAAACGACAGCCGCGGATGCAGCCACGCTGAATTTCAAGCACGACACGGTCCTGAACGGCACGGATATGAGGAACCAGCGGCTTTTCCGGATATACCGCGGACGTCATATCCATCACAATCTCTTTTGTAATCGTCGGTTTTGCATGCGAATTAATCACATCAAAGGATTTCATGGTTCCATCTTCGTTGTAGGATGGACGGTAAAACTGCGGCACATAAATACCCGGAATCTCCGCCGCCATCTCCAGAAATGCCGTTCTCGGCTCACCGGAACGCTTCCATACCTTATACGCCTCTAACAGCGCGTCATACTGCGTCTCGCCCTCTCCCATATAAAACAGATCAAAAAACGGCGCAATCGGTTCCGGATTATAGGTACATGGGCCGCCGCCGATGACAAACGGATCGTCCATTGTCCGCTCCTCGGCACGCAGCGGGATGCCGCTCAGATCCAGGATCTGCAGGATATTGGTATAGCACATTTCATACTGAATAGTAATGCCGAGAAAGTCAAAGGAGCGAACCGGATCCTGGGACTCAACTGCAAACAGAGCGATGTTTTCCTCCCTCATAATCTGATCAAGATCGGTCCACGGAGAATATACCCGGTCGCAGAAGGTGTCCTCTCTCCGGTTAAACATATCGTACAGAATCTGAATGCCCAGATGGGACATTCCAATCTCATAAACATCCGGGAAGCACATGCAGAAGGATACCTCCACCTGGCTCCGGTCCTTATTTGCCGCGTTTACCTCGTTGCCGAGATAACGGGCCGGTTTTTCCACTTTCATCAGAATTTCTTCCGGCAGCGCTGTTTTCACAGTCTCCCTTTTGATGCGTCTGGTTATCAATTCTTTTCTTTTCCTTTCCTTATTTCTGCCCTGATGCTTCATTTTTGCCTTTTTCAGACCGCTCTACTGTCCGCTTCCAATCCGGCGATCCGCCGCGCCGTTTCGTCCCGCAGACATCCGCATTCAGCAATCCGGACTTTTTATTTCCGGCAAAATCAGGGCGGCCGGTCTGCCGGATTGCTCCGTCAGGCTCGCCGCCCCCGGTATGCTCTGCTTTTCAGCTGCATACATTTATCGCGTTACTTTGTTATCGTGTGAAAGAAGCAGGAGTACGAGCCTGTATGGCAGGCTGCCCCAATCTGATCAACCTTGGCAAGAAGCGTATCCTTATCACAATCGGCATACAGCTCCCGGACATACTGGAAATGTCCGCTCGTCTCGCCTTTCAGCCAGCGCGACTGCCGGCTGCGGCTGAAATAACACATCAGCCCTTTCTCAGCCGTTTCTTCATACGCCGCCTGATTCATATATGCAAGCATCAGCACCTGGCCAGTCTTCGCGTCCTGTACAATACACGGTACAAGCCCTGCGCTGTCCTTTTTCAGTTCTTCCCACGCCACAGCCGGAGTAAACGGCTGCGCCGTATATTTTTTTTCTTCTGCCATCATATTCCTCTCTCTATAAACTTCCCTTCGTTGACAGCACGTCAACAATTCTGGGATCCACCATGGTTGCCTGATCCAACGCCTTGGCAAATGCCTTGAACATTCCCTCGATGATATGATGGTTGTTGGTTCCGGCCAGCTGGCGGATATGAAGGTTCATTCCCGCCTTGTAAGACACTGCATAGAAAAATTCCTTCACCATTTCCGTGTCAAACTCTCCCACACGGTCTGCGGTGAAAGTCGCGTCAAATCCAAGATACGGCCTTCCGGACAAATCGACTGCGCACAGAATCAGCGCGTCGTCCATTGGCAGAATGACGCTGCCAAACCGGCGCATTGACTTCTTGTCCCCGACGGTTTCCGCAATCGCTTCGCCAAGCACAATGCCGGTATCCTCGATGGTGTGATGGCAGTCTACATACAGATCGCCTTCGACCTTCGCGTCCAGATTAAACAGGCCGTGTCTGGCAAAGCTATTGAGCATATGGTCGAAAAAGCCGATGCCTGTGTCAATATTTGCAATGCCGCTTCCGTCTAATTCCAGACTGACGGCAATCTTTGTTTCCTTCGTGTTTCTGCTAATATCCGCAATCCGCTCCATATCGTTTCCCTTTCCGCAATCCGGTTCTCTTTGCCGACACAAGTCTATTTTTAATCTTCAAAACGAACGCGGATGGAGTTGGCGTGCGCCGTCAGCGACTCGCTCTTTGCAAACTGGATGATATCGTCCTTGACCGGCTGCAGTGCTTCTCTGGAGTAGTAGATAATGCTCGATTTCTTTACATACGCGTCAACACCGAGCGGAGAAAAGAACTTTGCGGTTCCGTTGGTCGGAAGCACATGATTCGGTCCGGCAAAATAGTCGCCAAGCGGCTCGGAGCTGTACTCGCCAAGGAAGATCGCTCCTGCATTTTTCACCTTGGTCATCACCTCAAACGGGTTTGCTGTCTGGATTTCCAGATGCTCCGGTGCGATTTCATTAACTGCATCTACTGCCTCGTCCAGAGTATCGACAACCAGAATATAACCGTAATTGTCGATCGACTTTCCAATGATTTCCTTTCTGGAAAGCTCTGCGGTAAAGGAATCAGCAAGCGCCGATACTTGTTCGGCAAGCTTCTGGCTGGTTGTTACCAGAATTGCGCAGGCAAGCTCGTCATGCTCTGCCTGAGACAGCAGGTCAGCAGCCACATATTTCGGATTTGCCGTTTCGTCCGCAACAACCATGATCTCGCTCGGTCCGGCGATGCTGTCAATGCTGACGAACCCATATACCGCCTTCTTTGCCAGCGCAACGTAGATATTGCCTGGGCCGACAATCTTGTTTACCTTCGGGATCGACTCGGTTCCAAATGCCAGCGCCGCAATTGCCTGCGCGCCGCCAACCTTGTAAACCTCCGTTGCTCCGGCCAGATGAGCTGCCGCAAGCGTCACCGGATTAACCTTTCCATCGCGTCCCGGCGGCGTTACCATTACGATTTTCTTTACGCCCGCAACCTCTGCCGGGATGATATTCATCAGTACAGTAGACGGGTACGCGGCTTTTCCTCCCGGAACGTACACGCCGACGCTGTCAAGCGGCGTTACCTTCTGTCCGAGAATCGTTCCGTTTTCCTGCGTGTCAAACCAGCTGTACTGCTTCTGCTTTTCGTGATAGGTACGGATGTTTACAAGTGCCTTCTGCATCACACGCATCAGCGCCGGATCAACTGCAGACATTGCTTCTTCAATTTCTTCGTCTGTAACACGAACCGTATCCGCATTGATCTGCGCGTGATCAAACCGTGCCGTATAGTCAAACAGCGCCTCATCTTTGCGCGCTCTGACCTGATCAACGATCTCCTGAACGGCGGAGGAATAGCTGTCATAGTTATTCGGATCACGCTTAAGCAGATCTGCAAGCAGGTTCTGTCTGGTATCACTGGTTAATTTCACAATTCTCATCGTTTTCGCCTTTCCGGCGCGGTTCCCTCACCGCCGCCTTTTCGCGGCGCACCGCGCCCGTTCTTTCTTTGCCGCACAGCCGTATGCTTACGCAGCCGGCTTTTTCACTGGTTCGGATCCGCAGTCTGCCGTTTAGTCAGATAATCCCGTACGGAAACGGGCCAGAATTTCCTGAATCCGCTCATTTTCCATTTTCATGCTGACCTGGTTGACAACTACCCGCGCGGACAGCGGACAAACCTCTTCAAGCACTTCCAGACCATTTTCTCTCAGTGTCGTTCCGGTCTCTACGATATCAACAATCACTTCTGACAGACCGACAATCGGCGCAAGCTCAACCGAGCCGTTCAGCTTGATGATTTCTACGGTCTGATGCTTTTTGTTGTAAAAATAATCCTTGGCAATCGCCGGATACTTGGAAGCGACACGGATCAGCTCATGGTTCTGCAACAGACTTTTTGCGGACGCGGGACCTGCCACACACATACGGCACTTTCCAATTCCAAGGTCCATGACCTCGTAAAGGTTCCGTCCCTCTTCCATGATCGTGTCCTTGCCGACAACACCGATATCCGCCGCGCCATACTCCACATAAGTCGGAACGTCCGATGCCTTTGCAAGGAAAAATTTCAGCTTCAGCTCTTCATTGACAAAAATCAGTTTCCGGCTGCTCTCATCCTTCATTTCCTCACAGGTGATTCCTGCCTTTTCCAGAATATCCATTGCTTTTTTTGCCAGCCGGCCCTTGGCCAGCGCAAAGGTTATGTATCTCATCGTCCGGCCTCCCCACTCTGATCTGCTGTCTGTTCTCCGGTTTCGGCTGCTGCCTGACCCGCCAAAGCATCCGCCTCCTGATCCTTGCTCTGCACCTTTCGCTCTGATCCTGCCACGCTCTGCAGCAAAGCCGCAAGGCTGACAACCTGCCTGCTTCCATCTCCGGCGTTAATCACTTCTACTGTCTCTCCGGTTTCATCAATATAGAAAATTCCGCCGATGTCGTTTCGCTTCGCGTAGGCAATATAATCGTCAAGTGTCTTTTCCCGGAACTTCTTCATCAGGCAGATCTCTGTGCCGGTGCGTCTGAGACTCTCCGCCAGCAGAATTGCTGTCCCGCGCTGTTTCCGGTCAAACAGAAGCGCTGTCTGCATGTAGTCAGTTTCTACTGTAATCTTCTGACGATTCAGCGCTGTCATAAGCTCATCGAGATACAGACCGAAGCCGATTGCCGGCGCGTCCTTTCCGAACTGGGCAAGTAAACGGTCGTACCGGCCTCCCGCCGCAATCGGCGTACCGGTGCCATAGGTATATGCCTTGAAAATGATTCCGGTGTAATATTCAAACCGGCCAAGCATACCCAGGTCAAAAGTTACATACTTCTCATATCCGTAAACGCTTAGAATCGCGTACAGCTTTTCCAGACGGTTCAGCGCCTGCAGCGCTAACAGGTTCTTTGTCAGCTTTCTCGCCTTTGCAATCTGCTCCGCGCCGCCGAACATCTTTGGAATCAGAAGAATTGCGTCCCGCACGCCCGCGTCAAGCTCCTGCTCCTTCAACAGTTCCTCCACCCCGAAGTAGTTTTTCTGCTCAATCAGAAGCCGAAGCTGCTCCTGCTGCTCCTTATCCAGCTTTGCTTCCTCCATCAGTCCGTTAAAGTAGTCAACCAGACCGATTTCTACCTGAAATTCCTTCAGTCCTCCGGCAAGCAGGCTCTCAATCAGCATTGCGATCATTTCCGCGTCCGCATCAGAGGTTGTGTCATTGAACATCTCCGCGCCCATAACCGTTGTTTCCTTCAGGCTGCCGCGATAGCTGACATTATTGATAAAAGTATTGCCCTGATAGCAGAGACGGACCGGCATATCCTCAAACATATAGTACTTTGCCGCGCAGCGGGCGATTGACGGTGTAATATCCGGCCGCAGCACTAATGTGTTCCCGTCGCGGTCAAAAAACTTGTACATTTCTCTTGAAGCAACCGACCCCCGCTCTTTATTGAAAATATCAAAAAACTCAAACGTCGGCGTCTGGATGCTGCGGTATCCATAGCGCCGGAATACATCGGAAATCCGGGCGGCTACCGCCTGTTTTCCAGCATATTCCCGACCGTAGATATCTCTGACACCCTCCGGCGTATGCAATAAACTGATACTCATGTCAAAACCTTCCTATCTGTTTTCTGCCCGGATCCGCGCATCCGCGCGCCGCCGGACGAACCGTCCAGGCAGCCTGTTTGTTTCTTTCTGAAGCCGGTATTCCGATGCCGGCACTTTAGCGTGCTACCATGATGACGTGTGGTCTTATTATATTCGACTTTCTGTTTTCTGTCAAGACGTTTTCACGGTTCCGGTTCACGCTGTGCGCAGCCAGGAACAGATTTACCGCCTCCGCTCAGTCGCTGCGGCGCAGCAGATCCATTTGAAGCTGCTCTAAAAAATGCAGATAGACACCGTTTTTTACGCGGATCTGAAGCGTCTTGTCAATCTCATTATAGGTAAAGCTTTTTCTTCCGCCCTTCTGCGCACGCTCCCAGAATACCTGTGCATCCCGGAGCGGCAGATAGTAAGCTTCATCCCTGCAGCTGAAATACAGCAGGAAGAAAGCGATTCCGCCCTGTTTTTCCATCTCCTCCATAAACTTCATCTGGTGCTCATGGATGTTGTGAAGTGGAAAGGTATCAACCGCCGACTCCTTGGCATCAAAACAGATCGGGATTCCCTGCACTGCGCCGATATAATCAACCGTACTCTTCTGATCAAAATACGCAAGTGTAATGTGCCTTGTTTCCTGATCTATTGTAATCGGTTTGATCGGCGTGGGAATTTTCTGGATCAGCGCCAGGGAATGCTGACGGTAATACTCAATCGTACGGTTAACAAACTCCTCCAGCACTGAGCCGCGGAGTCCCCTTGAATTCCAGGTCGGCATCTTACCGTCCTCCCGTCCTGCTGTTCTCTGTCCGGTTCCATTTTCCGTCCGTTTTCCTGTCGCCGCGGCTCTGGCTTTTGGCATCATCTGCACTGCGACCGGAAACAAACCATTTCTGATCCGCATCCGTCTCAGCAGGGACAGAAATCCCGCTCACAGCCAGCGCGCGCTGAAATTCCTTCGGCAATGGCGCGCAGAAGCTTTTCCCCGACAAGTAGGAAAACGTCCCCTCAATGATTCCAAACTGCATCCGGTAGGCGTGAAGCAGCTGCGAACGCACGCCGCAGGACACACGATATTTCCGGTTGACAGACATATCGCCGTACTTCGGATCACCAATCACCGGATGGCCGATCGATGCCAGATGCGCGCGGATTTGATGGGAGCGTCCGGTATGCAGATGCACCAGCAGAAGCGTTGCTCCCTCCCCCGCCTGCACCGGCTCAAACTCTGTATCAATCCACTGCGCGTCCTCAGTAAGGCGCCCTGTAAGGGCAAAAGCTTTATGTTTTGTCTGGAGTTTTAAA
>CAJMMH010000035.1 GCA_905214365.1 uncultured bacterium | reverse complement strand
CTACGTTATCTTACGGAATTTTCAGTTCAGAAAATTCCTACCGTGAACTGTAACTTTGTGTATTCTTATCATATCTCAAAATGAGAAAAATAGCAAGGAATATCAATTGCGCAGTCAGAGCCGGTATGGTAAAGTAGAGAGCAGAATGCGGTGCGGCCCCCAATGCGGATGGTTTCAAAATGGCAGAAGAGGAACAGAGAAAACGGAGGACGCACACTGCTTTTACGGGAGGAATTTATGATTCGTGAAGTGGATTTGTCGGAGATTTCCGATGGAAAACTGTACGGCGCCAATGATCTGGTGCGTGCAGACTGCGGCGGCTGCGAGGGATGTTCCGCGTGCTGCCGCGGGATGGGATCGTCCATTGTGCTCGATCCGCTTGACTGCGTGCGGCTTGGACAGGCGAGAAATATGACTGCTGCCTCGCTGCTTTCCGGCGGGTATCTGGAGCTGCGGGAGGCAGACGGCCTGGTGCTGCCGGCGATCCGGATGCAGAAGGAGACCAATGCCTGTCCTTTCCTGGATAAAGAAGGCCGCTGCAGTGTGCACGAGAGCCGGCCGGGATTCTGTCGGCTGTTTCCGCTTGGACGCTATTACCATGACCGCACATTTTCCTACTTCCTTCAGACGAAGGAGTGCAGGAAGGAAAACCGGTCCAAGGTAAAGGTAAAAAAGTGGATTGGTATCAGCCCGATCGCTCCGTATGAGCAATATATCATCCGATGGCATTATTTCCTGAAAGACACGGAGCAGGGAATCCGAAAAGCAGCCGGGGCAGGCAGCGGGCAGGGACTGACCCAAGAGCAGCTCCCGGTATATGAGCGGCTGCAGCGGACGGTCAGCATGACAGTTTTAAAGCAGTTCTATCTGACGCCGTATGAGCCGGATTGTTTTTATGAAACATTTGAGACACGTCTGCAGAACTTCTGGGATTTATTTGCAGCAGAAAAACAGGGGGAAAAGAAATGAAAAAACTGGTGCGTTCCGGGGCAGGACTCCGGGAGGAGAAGGAAGCGCTTGGAAACAGAGGGATCATTGAGGGGACGATATGGAAACAGCTTCTGCTGTTTTTCTTTCCGATTCTTTTCGGAGCGCTGTTTCAGCAGCTGTACAACACAGTGGACGTTGTTGTGGTCGGACGGTTTGCGGGAACCAATGAGCTGGCGGCAGTCGGCGGTTCAACCGGCACACTGATCAATCTGCTGTTCGGATTCTTTATTGGTCTGTCCTCCGGCGCGACCGTTATCATTGCGCAGTTCTACGGAGCGGGCGACCGGATGAATGTAAGCCGGTCCGTTCATACGGCCGTTGCGCTGGCCATTGTCGGAGGAGCCATTCTGACAGTAATTGGTATTCTGATCGGCCGGACGGCACTGGAGTGGATGCAGACGCCGGACGAGGTCATTGATTTTTCGGAAACCTACCTGAAAATTTTCTTCCTCGGCATGATTCCGAATCTTTACTATAATATTTGCTCCGCAATTCTGCGGGCAGTCGGTGATTCCAAACGCCCGCTGTATATCCTGATCTTTACCTGTCTGCTGAATGTGGTGCTGGACCTGATTTTCGTCGCTGCGTTCCGCATGTCAGTCCGCGGCGTTGCGATTGCCACTGTATTGTCCCAGTGTGTCAGCGCAATTCTGATTACCGTATGTCTGATGAAAACGGACGACTGCTACCGCCTGGAGTGGAAGCAGGTACGGTTCCATAAGGAGCTGCTGATCCGGATTATCCAGATCGGCCTGCCTGCCGGATTCCAGTCTGTCATGTACAACATTGCAAATATTGTCATTCAGTCCAACGTCAACCTGCTTGGAAGCAATACCATGGCGGCATATACGGCATACGCGAAGATTGATGCGGTATTCTGGATGATTATGAATGCGTACGGCGTATCGGTTTCCACGTTTGCGGGACAGAACTACGGCGCGGGACGGATTGACCGTGTGAAAAAGAGTATGAAAGTCTGCATGGCGATGGCAATGGGGTCAGCGGTTGCGTTGAGCATCTTCCTGCATTTTGCAGGAAGGTCGATTCTGACGCTGTTTACCACAGAAGAGGCAGTTATTGAAATTGGTCTGGAAATTCTGAACTTCCTGACGCCGATTTACTTTACCTATGTAAGCATCGAAGTAATTTCCGGAACTGTGCGAGCGATGGGCTTCGTTGTCATGCCGATGCTGATGACCTGCGGCGGCGTCTGCGTGTCCCGTCTTCTGTGGCTGTTTGCAGTCGTTCCGCATAACCGGACAATCACAACGATTCTGTTCAGCTATCCGCTGTCGTGGGCGCTGACGTCAATTTTGTTCTACATTTACTACTGGTATCTGAACCGGAGCGGGAAAATTGCACAAGCGGCCAGCAGAAGCGGATTTTTACAGAAATAAGAAAGACAGCGCAGGAAGCGCTGCAGAGGGAAAGCGATGAAACTGAGAGAAAAGCTGTTTGGTGACCGGGCATTTTACCGGATGGTTCTGCTGGTAGCAGTTCCGATCATCATTCAGAATGGAATCACTAATTTTGTTAATTTACTGGACAATATCATGGTTGGTCAGCTGGGAACGGAGTCGATGTCCGGCGTATCAATCGCAAATCAGCTGATTAATGTATTTAACATCTGTATCTTCGGCGGCATGTCCGGAGCAGGAATTTTTACCGCCCAGTTCTATGGAAAGGGCGATCAGGAGGGAATCCGCAGTACCGTTCGCTATAAGGGTATGATCTGCCTGCTGATGTGCGCTGCCGGCCTTCTGATCTTTGGCTTTGCCGGAGGAAACCTTGTCACGCTGTTTCTAAATGAAGAAGGGGCGGTGGATTCCGTTGCCGCAACCTGGAATGAAAGCATGGATTATATCTGGGTGATGATGATTGGTCTTGTGCCATATGCAGTCGGGCAGGTGTATGTCAGCACCCTGCGCGAGACTGGAGAAACCATGCTGCCGATGAAGGCCGGAGTGACGGCAATTTTAGTCAATATGGTATTCAACTACCTGCTGATTTACGGAAACTTCGGTTTCCCGGAGCTTGGGGTGCGCGGAGCGGCGATTGCTACGGTGCTGTCCCGGTTTGTGGAATTGGCGATTGTCCTGATCTGGTCCCATACGCATACAGAGCGTGTGCCGTACATCCGCGGACTGTACCGTACCTTCCGGGTGCCGCGCCAGCTGTTCTGGCACATCACACAGAAGGGAAGTCCGCTGATGCTCAATGAAGTGCTGTGGGCGTCCGGCTTTGCGACCCTTGCGCAGTGTTATTCCATGCGCGGTCTCGATGCCGTGGCAGCGGTCAATATCAGCAGTACGATTTCCAATTTGTTCAATGTTTTTTTCATCTCGTTTGGAACGGTCATTGCAATTATAGTAGGAAGTCTGCTCGGCGCGGGAAAGCTGGAAGAGGCAAAACGGACAGATATCCGCATTATCAGCTTCGATGTCATGCTTTGTCTGGCAATCGGCGCGCTGATGGCGGTCTTTGCTCCATTTTTCCCAAGGCTGTACCGCACATCAGATCATGTTAGAGCGCTTGCCACCCAGCTGATCTGGGTACTGGCTGCGTTTATGCCGTTCATGGCATTTACGCATGCCTCTTATTTTACGATGCGCTCCGGCGGAAAAACCGTGATTACGTTCCTGTTTGACAGCGTCTTCATGTGGGCAGTCAGCATTCCGCTTGCCTGGTTTTTGGGCCACCACACAGCAGTTTTGCTGATTCCGATGTACATCATTGTCCAGGCGGCAGACCTGATTAAATGCGTCATTGGTGGTATTCTGATCCATAAGGGCGTCTGGATCAATAATATTGTCGCGTCAGAGAACGAGGTCTAAAGCGTGTTTGAAAAAGGCGTTATTGTTTGAGCGCAGCGTGAACAGTAACAAGGCTTGCGGGAATGATCTTTCAAACATGCTCAACCCTCTTGTGTTCCGCGTGGAAAACGTGTATACTAATTCTGTAGGCAGGGGGAACTGCCGGTCCGAAAGTCGGTATGCGCCGTTTTCAGCGCGGAAAGGAGAACAGGCTATGACGTTTGACAAACAGACACTGGAGGATCAGCGCTGTTTTCAGGAGCAGTTGACGAAGCTTTTGGAGCAGTCCGAGCTGCTTTCGTCTGAGCAGTTTATTCAGCACGGGCGTACGTCTGTCCTGGAGCATAGTATTGCTGTGGCAAGGTTTGCTCTGCAGCTGGCACGCAGCCTGCACATTCCGGTTCATACGGATCAGCTGATCCGCGGCGCGCTTCTGCACGACTATTTCCTTTACGACTGGCATGAAAAGGATGCCGGTCATCGTCTGCACGGATTTACTCATCCGAATACGGCGCTCAGAAACGCGACGAAGATACTGGATCTGACGCCGATTGAACAGAATATTATCAGCAGGCACATGTTTCCGCTGACACCGGTTCCGCCGCGTTATGTGGAAAGCATACTTGTCTGCATTGCCGATAAGGTCTGCTCGACCTATGAAACTCTGTATTTGTGCCCGGAGCTGAAGGTATATGAGCAGGGAGAGCGGCGGCTTGACAGCTGTCTGAGGCTGTTGGAGAAACGGCGCCGGAAGCGGGCAGAACAGAGACAGAATAAGGGAGGACAGGCAGATGGATATCATGGAGCTGTTAAAGACAAGAAGGACATACCGGCGGTTTGACCAGAGCAGGCCGGTTCCGGATGAGGTGATTGCGGATATCATCCGTTCCGAGCAGTACGCGTCCTGCGGAAACAACCGTCAGCCGCTTCGTTACGTCGTTGTGAAGACGCCGGAGCTGGTGGAAAGGGTATATGAGCAGGTAAAGTGGGCAGCGTCGCTTCCGCCGGAGCAGGGCACGCCGAAGGAAGGCGAGCATCCAACCCTGTTTGTCGCGGTGCTTGAGGATCTGAAGCTGAAAAATGCGGGAACTGGCTGTGATGCCGGACTGGCGATCAGCAACATGACGCTTGCGGCGTGGAGCCATGGTGTTGGCAGCTGTATTATGGGCAATATCCGCCGTTCGCAGATCGTGGAGATTCTTGGCATTGATCCGGAGCAGGCAGACATTCATTCTGTGATTGCGTTCGGCTATCCGACCCACACCAGCCGGATCGAAGAGGTGGATAAGGACGCACCGTTGGCATACTACCTGGACGAGGACCGGAACTATGTCGTTCCGCGCCGCAAGACGGAAGATGTCGTGACGATTCTCTGATGGAAGGACTGCCGGCGGATGGATGCGCGGCAGAATTGTGTGAAAAGACGGAACATGCAGAAAACAGGGACGTAATGGTATGTCTCTGTTTTTTTGCGGCGCTCTGCGGGCCCCCGGAGGCGTCAGACTGCGTTTTTTGTCAGCCGGGTCGTCAAATTGAGCCAAAATGTACAGGATTAAAGAACCCCGGCAATTCTATTGGCAGAAAACAAAAATGAGAAGTCAGATGGCTTCGTAGAGGTGTCAGTCAATTAAAATAAATGTCCATACTATATGCGGTAGGAAAAGGATTGACAAGACCACAAGATATAGTATAATATTGACTTGTGAGTTCCGGAAGGTGCAGACAGACGCAAAATACTGTTTGAGCGCAGTGTGAACAGTAATGGCTGCGGCGGTGACAGAAGCGTGGAAACCAGCCGGAAACAAAGACGGATGTACGTTCCGGACTGCTGTGCCGTAAGAGTGTGGAGAGCAATCCGGAAGCGCAGAATAAAACAGATGTGTTCCGGAATATCAGCTGTTGCTGCGTGTTTTCAAACGCTTTCGTGCGTGTTTGAAAAACATGATAGGGATTCCGGGAACGCATACAATACAAAAGCCGGAAACGGCTGAAAAAAGCGGAGGGGCATCATGAAGATCATAAAGCGCAGCGGCATGGAAGTCGCTTTTGATGTGGATAAAATCAGACGGGCGGTTGAGCGGGCCAATGTCAGCGTCGTAGAGGGAGAGCGCCTGACGGCAGAGCAGATCAGCCGGATCTGCGATACTGTATCATCGCAGTGCAATTCTGTCTGTCGCGCACTGAACGTAGAGGAAATCCAGGATCTCGTTGAGGACGAGATTATGAGAGAAGGAGCATGCTCGGTTGCACGCAATTATATTACATACCGCTATAAGCGCGCGTTGGTTAGAAAGGCCAATTCAACGGATAAGCAGATCCTGAGCCTTCTTGAGTGCAACAACGAGGAGGTCAAGCAGGAGAACTCCAACAAGAACCCGACCGTTAACAGCGTTCAGCGCGATTACATCGCAGGCGAGGTCAGCAAGGATATCACCAGAAGATTCCTTCTTCCGGAAGATATTGTAGAGGCGCATGAAAAGGGCATCATTCATTTCCATGATTCCGATTATTTCGCGCAGCATATGCACAACTGCTGTCTGATCAATCTGGAGGACATGCTTCAGAACGGCACGGTAATCAGCGAAACCATGATTGAGAAGCCAAAGAGCTTTTCGACTGCCTGCAACATTGCGACGCAGGCAATTGCGCAGATTGCGAGCTCCCAGTACGGCGGACAGAGTATCTCTCTGGCCCATCTGGCTCCCTTTGTTCAGGTCAGCCGTGAGAAGTTCCGCCGCATGGTGCGTGAAGAGCTGAAGCTTTCCGGCCTTACAGCGAGCGAGGAGCAGATCTGCGAGATTGCCGAGGCGAGAGTGCGTGAGGAAATCAACCGCGGCGTTCAGATGATCCAGTACCAGGTCATTACGCTGATGACCACCAACGGCCAGGCTCCGTTCATCACTGTCTTTATGTACATTGATGAGGTGCCGGAGGGACAGACAAGAGAGGATCTGGTTGCGATCATCGAGGAGATGCTGCGTCAGAGAATCCGCGGTGTTAAGAACGAAAAGGGCGTTTACATCACACCGGCGTTCCCGAAGCTGATCTATGTACTTGAAGAGGACAACATCAATCCGGACAGCAAGTACTATTATCTGACAAAGCTTGCTGCTGAATGTACGGCAAAGCGTATGGTTCCGGATTATATTTCCGAAAAGATCATGAAGAAGCTGAAAGACGGAAACTGCTATCCGTGCATGGGCTGTCGTTCCTTCCTGACCGTTTATCACGATGAGAACGATAAGCCGAAGTTTTACGGCCGCTTCAACCAGGGCGTTGTTACGCTCAATCTGGTAGATCTTGCGTGCTCCTCCGGCGGCGACATGGACAAGTTCTGGCAGCTGATGGATGAGAGGCTTGAGCTGTGCTACCGCGCGCTGATGTGCCGCCATAACCGTCTGAAGGGAACTCCGTCCGATGTGGCGCCGATCCTGTGGCAGTACGGCGCGCTCAGCCGTCTGAAAAAGGGCGAGACCATTGATCGCCTGCTCTACGGCGGCTACTCAACCATTTCTCTCGGCTATGCGGGCCTGTGCGAGTGCACCCGCTACATGATGGGAACCTCTCACACCGATCCGGCGGCAACTCCGTTTGCGTTGGCTGTTATGCAGCGTCTGAACGATGCGTGCGCGAAGTGGAGAAAGGAAACCAATATTGATTTCAGTCTGTATGGAACGCCGCTTGAGTCCACAACCTACAAGTTTGCCAAGTGTCTGCAGAAGCGCTTTGGCAAGATCAAGGGCGTCACAGACAAGAACTACATCACCAACAGCTACCATGTTCATGTAACCGAGCCGATCGACGCGTTTGAGAAGCTTCATTTTGAGGCACAGTTCCAGGAGCTGTCTCCGGGCGGCGCGATCAGCTACGTGGAGGTTCCCAACATGAGCAACAACATCGACGCGGTACTGGCAATTATGCGCTACATCTACGACAACATCATGTACGCGGAGCTCAATACCAAGAGTGATTATTGCCAGGTATGCGGCTATGACGGCGAAATCCGGATCGTCGAGGACGACGGAAAACTGATCTGGGAATGCCCGAACTGCGGAAATCGTGATCAGGATAAAATGAACGTTGCGCGCCGTACCTGCGGCTACATCGGAACCCAGTTCTGGAATCAGGGACGGACACAGGAGATCAAGGAGCGGGTGCTCCATCTGTAATCGGGCAGTTTGCGGCGCAGCGGCAGCAGCTGCTGTACAGGCATCAATATAAGAAATATGACAGATCGGCGGAGAAATTTCTCCGCCGATTTTTTCTGCTGTATGCTCGTTCCTTTTGACCTGAAAATGGATGAGTTACCAGAGAAAATGATATCCACGCCAGATTTTTATGAAAAACAAATCGAAAATGTCAGATAAAATATTGACATGGGGATTAAAGACATAAAACTTGTACATATTTCAAAAAGCTCTTGATAATTGGTAGGAAATATGGTATAAGTAATAATGCGCCAGCAATAAAACGTTTTTTTCATGAGAGAGAAAGGAGTCACATATGCAAAACATGCCGATGCTTTCGGACGGCGAGTTCGAAATTATGGAATGTGTCTGGTCAGCTGATAAGGCCCCGACTCAGACTGGCATTATGCGTTGGGTCAATGAGAAAAATAATAAGACCCTGAAAGTAGCCACAATTGCCACCTATATCCGCAGAATCATGTGGAAGGGTTATCTGGAGAAGATTGACAATAACGACGGACATCCGGTTTATCATGCGCTGGTAAACAGGGATGATTATTTCGCAAGAAACTCGGAAGAGTTCCAGAAGAGATGGGGAACCGGCAAGGTTTTTCAGATGGCAGTCAACTGCTTCAGCGATGCATCTGTTGAGCAGCAGGACGCCTTTCTGGCTGAATGCGAAAAAGAAAAGAAATAAAAAACAGGACAGCCGCTTAGCCAGTGGTCTGGACTGAGAGCCGGGTTCCTTCGGGGGTCCGGCTTTTTCTGTTTCAGGGGAAATAGATTTGCTGCTGTTCACGTTTTACACAAACTCCGCTCAGGCGAAAAATGACTTGTCAGACAGAATGGGCGGCGTTATAATGAAAGACAGCTGTTCCGCCGGGGCAGCGCAGTACGCCGGAAGGAAGGATGATTATGAAGTATCAGTATGAAACAACGGGCTTTGAACAGACCGGAGCGATTGCAGAAACTCTGGCAAAGAATGCCAAAGCTGGAGAAATTTACTGCCTGGACGGGGATCTTGGAACTGGAAAGACAGTATTTGCGCAGGGGTTTGCCCGCGGGCTTGGAATTCTGGAGCCGGTGAACAGTCCGACGTTTACTATTATCAGCGAATATGAGGGCGGCAGGCTGCCATTTTATCATTTTGATGTATACCGGATTGCGGATCCGGATGAGATGGACGAGATAGGATATGAGGATTATTTTTTTGGAGATGGAGTCACGCTTGTGGAGTGGGCTTCTCTGATTGAGGAGCTGCTGCCGCCGGAGGCGATCCGGATTCGGATTGAAAAAAATCCAGAGAAAGGAATGGATTACCGTCTGATTACGATTGATGTGCCAGAGGGAGCCTGCGGCAGCTGCGTGTGAAGCTTGCGGCGCGCAGGGAATTATCCCGTGAATTCAGAAACAACGGGACTCCGAGAGTACACCATAAGAGACGGGAGGGAACAATATGAAATTACTGGGAATTGAGAGTGCGGCAACTGCGGCCAGCGCGGCGCTGCTGCAGGATGATGTGATCATTGCGGAATATACAGTAAACTTAAAACTGACGCATTCGCAGACACTGCTTCCGATGATTGAGGAGCTGATCCGGGTAACCGGAACGGACAAAAGGGAACTGGACGCGATTGCGGTTTCAGCTGGGCCTGGTTCGTATACCGGACTCAGAATCGGCAGTGCGACGGCAAAGGGCCTTGGCCTGGCGCTGAAAAAGCCGGTAGTCGGCGTGTCAACGTTAGCGGCGATGGCGTACCAGTTTTGGGGAAGCGAAAGTCTGATCAGCCCGATGTTAGACGCGAGAAGAGGGCAGGTATATACCGGGCTGTACCGGTTTGCGGAAGACGGCACGATGGAAACCGTTCTGGAGCCGCGGTGCATTCTGATGGCACAGTGGATTGAGCAGCTGAAGGAGGTACAGAAAGCGGCGGGCAAAACCCGTGTGCTTTTCAGTGGAGACGCGGTAAGCATGCACTGGCAGGAGATTGCGGAAAATCTTCCGGGAAGCCTTGCAGCGCCTGCGCAGATGAACCGCCAGCGCGCGGGTGCTGTTGCGGCGCTTGGCGCGGTTATGTACAAAAAAGGAGAATATGAATCGGCAGAGGAGCATCTGCCGGTATATCTTCGGAAAGCGCAGGCAGAGCATGAACGGGAGAAGAAGGAGGGACTGAAATGACGGTAGAGATCGGTTATATGACAGAAGCGGATGTCGCGGCGATTGAGGCACTGGAGCGCGCTTGTTTTTCGGAACCGTGGTCAGAAAAAAGCCTGCGGGAGAGCCTTGCCAATCCGCGTTACCGGATTCTGACGGCGAAGGCGGAAGGACATCTGATCGGCTATGTCAGTACCTTTTTGGTTGCTGACGAGATGAATATTGCAAATGTCGCGGTAGACAGCGAATTCCGCAGACTGGGAGTCGGGAAACGCCTGATGGATTCTGCGGTGATTCTGGCAAAGCAGAACCGCATGACAACCATCTATTTGGAAGTGCGCAAATCCAATGAAGCGGCGCAGGAACTGTACCGTAAAGTCGGCTTTGAGCGCGGCGGCGTCCGGAAGAATTTTTATGATCATCCGAAGGAAGACGGCCTGATTATGCGCATGGATCTGGAGTAAGATTCTAGAGCGTGTCTGAAAAATTGTGACGAAATATCTTGCAGAAAGCCTTTTTCAAACATGCTCTAGCCAGAAATTCCCATTGATTTTTTTGTATAAAATCCGGTATGCTGTCAGAGCGTGTTGGGCAAATTGCAGCGCACATTTTGCGGAAAGCCTTTTTCGGACGCACTTGAAAGCGCGGATTGCGCAGGAGTACATTGGAGAATCGGGAGGAATTTATGGGACAGGCAGGAAGAGAAAAAAAGAAGTTTGATGCACGGGTAATCTGCAGCGGATGCGGAAAGACAATACAGGCAGAAAAAAACGGAGCAATGCGGGAAGACTATCTCCATGTAGAAAAAATATGGGGATATTTTTCGCATCAGGACGGCAGAAAGCTGTCGTTTGATCTGTGTGAGGACTGCTGCGGCCGGATGCTCCGAAGCTTCCGGGGGCCTGTGTGCGCAGAGGAAGCGGCCGAGCTGCTGTAGCGCGTGAAAACTATTTTCGCAGTCGGCACGCTCTGACCGGTATGAAATGATGAAAAGATTCTGCCCGCAGCAGTCACCAAAGGCCTGCGGACGGATCAGATAAGGGGAAAAAGAATGCTTGATGTTTGTTTGCTTGGAACCGGCGGGATGATGCCGCTTCCATACCGGTGGCTGACTTCGCTGATGACGCGGTTTAATGGAAGTACGCTGCTGATTGACTGCGGAGAGGGAACGCAGATTGCGATTCGGGAGAAGGGGTGGAGCTGCAATCCGATTGATGTGATCTGCTTTACTCATTTTCACGGGGATCATATCGGGGGATTGCCCGGGCTGCTGCTGACCATGGGAAATGCAGATCGGAAGGAGCCGCTGACACTGATCGGACCAAAAGGGTTAGAACGGGTAGTCGGCGCGCTTAGGGTGATTGCGCCGGAACTTCCGTTTGAGCTGCGTTTTCTGGAGATTACGGAGCAGGAGCAGGATTTTAGCGTAAATGGCTATCAGATCCATGCGTTTCGGGTCAGCCACAACGTAACTTGTTACGGGTATACGCTGACCATTCCGCGTGCCGGAAAATTCAGCGCGGAAAGAGCAAAAAGCCTTCAGATTCCGCTTCCGTACTGGAATCGTCTTCAGAAAGGAGAAACGATTGAAGAGAACGGGACGGTATATACGCCGGATCTTGTTATGGGACCGCCGCGCCGCGGAATTAAAGTGACCTATACGACGGATACCAGGCCGGTTCCGGTCATTGCCAGACAGGCAAAGGATGCAGACCTGTTTATCTGCGAGGGGATGTACGGAGAACCGGAGAAGGCAGCAAAAGCGCGCGAGCATAAGCATATGACCTTTTCCGAGGCGGCTTCGCTGGCAAAGGAAGCCAATCCGAAGGAAATGTGGCTGACGCATTACAGCCCGTCTCTGACCAGACCGGATGATTATATTGAAGAAGCGCGCCGTATTTTTCCGCACACGATAGCGGCCAGGGACGGACGGACCGTTGAACTTGACTTTTTGGAAGAGTAAATACGAGGTTGAAGGATGGAGAAGAAGGATATTACCATATTGGCAATCGAGAGCAGCTGCGATGAGACGGCAGCGGCCGTTGTAAGAAACGGGCGCACGGTTCTTTCCAGCGTGATTGCGACGCAGATTGCGATTCATACGCTTTACGGCGGTGTTGTGCCGGAAATAGCGTCAAGAAAACATATGGAGCATATTAATCAGGTAATCGAAGAGGCGCTGAAGGAGGCGGATCTGTCTCTGGAGGATATGGATGCGATTGCCGTGACGTACGGACCGGGTCTGGTCGGCGCGCTGTTAGTCGGCGTGGCGGAAGCAAAGGCAATTGCATATGCGGCGGATAAGCCGTTGGTCGGTGTACACCATATCGAAGGACATATTGCAGCCAATTATATTGAACATCCGGATCTGGAGCCGCCGTTCCTCTGCCTGGTGGTATCGGGCGGGCATACCCATCTGGTTGTTGTGAAGGATTACAATCAGTTTGAGATGATTGGTCGGACCAGAGACGACGCGGCAGGAGAGGCGTTTGATAAGGTAGCGCGTTCAATTGGCCTCGGATATCCGGGCGGACCGAAAATTGATAAGGCAGCGAAGAATGGAAACCCGCACGCGATTGCGTTTCCACATGCAAAAATAGAAGGAGCTCCCTATGACTTCAGCTTCAGCGGACTGAAATCCGCGGTTCTGAATTACCTGAACCATGCGAAAATGACCGGGGAGGAAGTGCGCCCGGAGGATCTGGCAGCGTCGTTTCAGGCGGCTGCTGTTGATGTGCTTGTAGAACATGCAATCCGCGGCGCGAAGGAGTTCGGGTACGATAAGCTGGCAATGGCTGGAGGCGTTGCGTCCAATTCTGAGCTTCGCAGACGGATGAAGGAGGCCTGTGACAAAGAAGGGATCCGTCTGTATTATCCGTCGCCGGTATTCTGCACAGACAACGCGGCTATGATCGGCGCAGCAGGCTATTATGAGTACTGCCGCGGGACAAGAAGCGGATGGGATCTGAATGCGGTTCCGTCGCTGAAGCTTGGGGAGCGGTAATGATGACAAAAAAGAAATGCGGAGCAATTATTCTTGCAGCCGGAAGCGGAACCAGGATGAAGCAGGACGTGCCGAAGCAGTTCCTGACACTTGCTGACTGCCCGCTTCTTCTGCACAGCCTTCGGGTCTTTGCAGGGGAAGTGGATGAGATGGTATTAGTGACCGGCGAAGCATATATCGGAACGTGCCGGGAGCTGATTCAGAAGGAAGCGCTGCCGGTACCGGTTTCTGTCGCCGCGGGAGGAAAAGAACGGTATGATTCTTCCATATGCGGTCTGAAGTATGCAGCAGATTGGGAATATGTCATGATTCACGATGCGGCCAGAGCCTGTGTGACGCCGGAAGTGATCCGAAGAAGCCTGGAGTCGGCACAGCAATTTGGCAGCGGCGTTGCGGCAGTTGCGGCAAAGGATACCATAAAGCGTGTGGATGCAGATGGCTTTGTAAGCGAGACACTTGACAGGGCAAGTCTGCGGATTATTCAGACGCCTCAGACGTTTCGGACACAGGATATTGTTCGGGCGTATCAGATTATGGAAGAAACCTGTACGGACAAGCACACGGTAACGGACGATGCGATGGTATTGGAGACATTTGGCGGGATGAAGGTTCATCTGTCAGAGGGCAGCTATGAGAATATTAAGGTAACAACGCCGGAAGATCTTCTGTTTGCGGAAGCGATTCTGAAAGCAAGAGGAGGCAGACAATAAGGATGCGGCAGCATTAATCGAGACAGCCGGATCGACAAAGAGGCGGATCGGCAGAGGAAGGCAGACTGTCACCAATTGGCGCCAGTCCGCCTTCCTCTGTTCGTCTGACCATTGGAGCGTGTCTGAAAATTATTCCGGCAATCGCTTTACTTGAACCTGCCGCCAGGATGGCAAACTCCGCCAGACTCCATGTAAAGTGCGAATAGTAACAACTATTTGAAAAAAATGAAAAAAGATAAAAAAAGGTGTTGACAATTAGGGGAAAGAGTGATATTATAATCCTTGCCGCGATGAGAGCGACACTGAGTTAAGAACTTGAAAAACTTCTTCAAAAAAAGTTAAAAAAGTACTTGACAAACAAAACAAAATGCAGTATAATAACGAAGCACTGTTTTGGAGAGGTGTCCGAGTGGTTTAAGGAGCCGGTCTTGAAAACCGGTGATTCCGAAAGGGACCGTGGGTTCGAATCCCACCTTCTCCGCTAGGTAGAATTTAATACCTGTTACGCTTCAACCGGTTTGGTGGACGTACAAAATAATGTAGTAGACTATTTTGGAGAAGTACCCAAGTGGTTGAAGGGGCTCCCCTGGAAAGGGAGTAGGCCGTTAGTAGCGGCGCCAGGGTTCAAATCCCTGCTTCTCCGTTGGCTCCGTAAGGAACTGCGAACCTTGATAATTAAACAGTATAACCAACCCTGAAAATTCTTTTAAAACGTCTCGAAAGAGACAGAGGTTGAAAAACCTCGAGGATTATTCAGAACATT
>CAJMMH010000034.1 GCA_905214365.1 uncultured bacterium | reverse complement strand
GCTTGTATCAGGAGGGGTACAAGCCCCTCCTGATAAACTGCGAAGCAGTTATTTGTTTATGAGCAAGTAGCGAAGCGGATTGCGAATATCCGCTTGACTATACACCCGGAAATAGGCCATAAAGGCAGATGAATAAGAGATTTCGGGAGTACATCTTGCTTTATAGTATAGCATAGGCGCCGTGAAAGTCCAATGAAATTTTTCTGATGAAATGAAAATATGCCGGTTACTGTTCACGGTAGGAATTTTCTGAACTGAAAATTCCGTAAGATAACGCAGTGGTTGTGGGATTTTGCCGATTCTGCATGCGAAGCGTCGGCAAAATCCGTTACTGTTTGAGCGTAGCGTAAACGGTAACATATGCCGCAAAAAAAAACGGCACGGCAAGGGATTGCTGTGCTGTTTTTTACGGCATAAGCAACCAAATGGGACAGCGCGTCATGCAGCGGTCGATTCGGTGTAGGCACGTATGATCTGCCGGATGGACTGATGAAGATAAGGCAGGTACTCGTCAATTGTGACTGGCTGCTTGTAGAGAATGCAGCTGTAGCAGGTGGAGCCAACAAGCTCGATGATGGTAAACAGCATCAGCTTCGGCTGGCGGCAGGCAACCTGCGCCTGTTCCATTTCTTCCATATAATATTGATAGAACTGCTTGGACTCATCCGGCATTGTTTTCTCAAACGCGACCTGGAACACGCCCCAGGAGAGATTTTTCGCAATGAAGGAAAGCAGTGTGGTGTCGTTGCGCAGGCGGCTGATCATGTAATCGACAATCCAGATCAGTTTGTCGTCGAAGCTTTCAATTTCAACATGAGAAATCGCTTCTCTGGCATCGTCAAACAACTGGCTGGTCTTGTGGATAATCAGCTTGTCTCTCAGATCATACTTGTCTCTGAAATATAAATAGAAGGTTCCCTTTGCGAGACCCGCTTCATTTACAATATCAGATATGGTTGTTTTGGCAAAGCCCTTGTCGGTAAACAGCTGGAAGGCTGTCGAAAACAGGGCTTTTGTTTTTTCTTTTTTATTAACATCTATCTTTCCCATGCGAAATCCCTCCTTTGTCGTTCCTTTATTGTAGCCGTTTGTCAGTGAAAGTCAAGGGCTTAAAGATCAAAACGTGAAAATGACTAACAGTCATTTTGTTAAAGCTTTATTAATTATGCAGTCTGAATATTGACCAATGGTCATTTTTTTAATATACTGTTTTCTGCCGAAGGGAAAAGCGGTACGGACTAGAAAGAAAGACCGGAAACGGACCATTTCGGGGAGTTGGAATAAGAATGTACTCTCACAAATTCAGGTACAACGAGATTCCGAGAGCATATTAAGATGAGAAAGGAATGATGAATGTGGTTAAAGCAGGAAAATGGATCGCAAAGCACCGCGTACTGATTCTGATTATCGGCGTGCTGCTGCTGTTTCCATCCTTATGGGGGATTCAGGCGACAAGAGTAAATTATGACATACTGAGTTATCTGCCGGATCATCTGGAGACAGTGAAAGGGCAGGATATTATGGTAGATGAGTTTGGCATGGGAGCGTTTTCCATGGTCGTTGTGGAAAATATGGAGCTGAAGGATGTCCAAAAGCTGGAAGAAGCTTACAGTGAGATTCCTCATGTCAGCGATGTCCTATGGTACGATGACGCAGCGGATATTACGCTTCCGGTTGAGATGATTCCGGAGCGGCTGCGGACCGCGTTCTTTAATGGAGACGCGACGATGATGATTGTGCTGTTTGACAACACAACGTCTTCGGACGAAGCAATGGAAGCCGTTACTGAGATGCGTAAGATCAGCAATGAGCAGTGCTTCATCAGCGGTATGACCGGTATTGTTACCGATATTAAGAACCTGTGCCTGAGTGAACTGCCGATTTACGTTGCGATTGCCGCGATCCTGAGTTTCCTGGTTTTGGAGCTGGTTATGGACTCATTCCTGGTTCCAGTATTCTTTATGCTCAGCATTGGAATTTCCATTCTCTACAATCTGGGAAGCAATATATTTCTGGGTGAGATTTCCTATATTACACAGGCACTGACCGCGATCCTTCAGTTAGGTGTTACGATGGACTACTCCATCTTCCTGCTGAACAGCTATGAGGAAAATAAGCTGCGGTTCCCGGATGATAAGAACCGCGCGATGGGCCATGCGATTGCCAATACCTTTAAGTCAATCGTCGGAAGTTCTATTACAACCGTGGCTGGATTTGTGGCTCTGTGCTTTATGACATTTGCACTTGGACGCGACATGGGCGTTGTTATGGCAAAGGGCGTTATCATCGGCGTAATCTGCTGCGTAACCCTGCTGCCGGCAATGATCCTGATGTTTGACAAGGGCATTGAGAGAACAAAACATAAGCCGATTCTTCGCGGACTGGATCGCCCGTCCGGCTTTATTACCAAGCATAACAAGCTGTGGCTGGTGATTTTCCTGGTACTTCTGCTTCCGGCAGTATATGGAAATAATCACACACAGATTTATTACAACATCGCGAAGTCGCTGCCGGATACGCTGGACAGCAACGTTGCAAACGCAAAGCTGGAAGAGACCTTTGATATGAGCACGATGCATATCGCAATGGTTGACCAGAACATGGATGCCAAGGATAAGCGGAACATGCTGAGTGAGATGGAAGCGGTTGACGGCGTTAAGTGGACGATTGGAATTGAGTCCCTGCTCGGAGCTTCCATTCCGGAAAATATGATTCCGGAAAGCCTGAGTTCGATGCTGGAGAGCGATAATTACGAGCTGATGTTTATCTGCTCGCAGTACGCGTCCGCAACGGATGAGGTAAATGCCCAGATTGCAAAACTGGATCAGATCGTCAAGTCTTACGACAGCGACGGCATGGTAATCGGTGAAGCGCCGCTGATGAAGGATCTGCAGGATGTTACCGATATTGACCTGCAGAATGT
Organism: uncultured bacterium; assembly: GCA_905214365.1. GTDB lineage: Bacteria > Bacillota > Clostridia > Lachnospirales > Lachnospiraceae > Anthropogastromicrobium. Next base: position 11,997 of record CAJMMH010000034.1, on the reverse strand, counting down.
AAACATTGCTTCGATCGGCGCGATCTTCGTAATCCTGCTGATTACCTTCAAGTCGATTTCCCTTCCGGTTATCCTGGTTGCGGTTATCGAGTTTGCGATTATGGTCAACATGGCAGTTCCGTATTATCAGGGAATCAGCCTTCCGTTTGTCGCAAGTATTGTTGTCGGTACGATTCAGCTTGGAGCAACGGTTGATTACGCGATCCTGATGACGAGCCGTTATCAGAAGGAACGCCAGAAGGGTCACGATAAGAAGGAAGCGATTTCAATTGCGCATAAGGCATGTATGCCTTCCATTATTACAAGCGGTCTGAGTTTCTTCGCTGCAACATTTGGTGTTGCATGTTACTCAAAGGTAGATATGATCGGCGCGATTTGTACACTGCTTTCAAGAGGCGCGCTGATCAGTATGGTTGTCGTAATTTTGGTGCTTCCGTCTATGTTCCTGCTGCTTGATCCGGTGATCTGCAAGACGTCCATCGGCTTCCTGAAAAAGAAGGAAGAGAAGAAAGTAAAGGAATAAAGATCTGAACGCGAAGCGATTGTTCATGAACATATAGCAAAGCGGAATGTGAATGTCCGCGTAATAGAAAGAGGGTAACGATTATGAATCAGAATAGAAATTGGAAAAATCGTATCTGGAAGCAGACCGCAGCCGGTCTGTCGGTTCTGCTGGCATCCATGCCGGTCTGCGCGGCAACTTCTACCGATAATAAGGATACGGAAATCAGCAAAGAGGAAACTGTTTACGTGCTGACTGACGCGGAGGGAAATGCCCAGACCATCACAGTTTCCAACTGGCTGAAGAATGCCGGCAGCGAAAAGGAGCTGTCTGATGTATCCGGTCTGTCCAATATTAAGAACGTAAAGGGTGATGAGACATTTACACAGGATGGCGATAAGCTGACCTGGAATACCGACGGCGCGGATATTTATTATCAGGGAACCTCCGATCAGGAACTTCCGGTTTCCGTAAAGATGACCTATTATCTGGACGGCAAGGAAACGGCTCCGGCTGATCTGGCAGGAAAGAGCGGTCATCTGACTATTAAAGTAAAGTATGAGAATAATGCGGAAAATACGGTAAAGCTGGACGGAAAAAAGCAGACCATGTATTCTCCGTTCCTGATGGTAACAGCAATGATCCTTCCGGACAGCACATTCAGCAATGTAACGCTGGATCATGGAAAGCTGATTTCCGATGGAAGTCGTGTAATTGCGGTCGGTATCGGAATGCCGGGGCTGAAGGAAAGTCTGGATCTGGATTCTGATATGGAAGATAAGGTCAGCGATTTTATGAACGATGAGCTGACACTGGAAGCGGATGTTACCGACTTCTCTATGAGTTCTACATTCACGGTTGCGGCTGCTGATCTGTTCCAGGATCTGGATCTTGATGAGGACGGTTCACTGGATGAGATCACTGACGCGCTGGACGATCTGGAAGACGCGGCGCTGAAGCTGGTAGACGGATCCAGCGATCTGGCAGACGGAGCGAAGGAACTTGATGAGAAGTATGAAGAGTTCGCGGATGGAATCGATACCTTAGGCGACGGCGTAAAGGATCTGAGAGATGGAGTAAAGGATCTGAGAAACGGAGCAAAGGATCTGAACAGTGGAGCGGCGACGTTGAGTGAGGGAGCGGCAACCTTAAGCGACGGAGCGGCAACCCTGAGTGACGGCGTAAATTCCCTGAAGAACGGCGCAGGCGACCTCAGAAGCGGAGCAAACACCTTAAAGAACGGCGCAGGCAGCCTGAAGTCCGGAACCTCTGATTTAAAGAGTGGAGTTGCTTCTCTGCAGGCGGGCGCGAACCAGTTAAAGACCGGCGCGGCAAGTGCAAAGAGTGGCTCCGTTACGTTAAAGAGCGGAGCGGATACCTTAAAGAGCGGAGCAGACAGCTTAAAGAGCGGAGCAGACAGTGTAAAGAGCGGAACCGACAGTGTGAAGAGCGGAGCGGATCAGCTGGCAAGCGGAGCACAGACATTATCAGACGGAGTAAACAGCTATACAGCAGGTGTTGATCAGCTGAATGCGGCGGCATCTACATATCTTGGAACAAACGGTCAGCTGACGGCAAGCGCGGTACAGTACGCGCAGGGCGTAAACACGCTGACCTCCGGCGTGACGCAGTATACAGCAGGATCAAAGCAGCTGGCAAGCGGCATCCAGGCATATATCGCCGGCGAAGAGCAGCTGGCAGCCGGAGCGGCACAGCTTACTTCTCTGTCAGATGGACTGACTGCTATGCAGGACGCAGTCAGCCGGCTGGCAGCCGCAGTCAACGGCACATTAGATGCGGATGAAGAGGCAGACGCACTGGTAGGAGCACAGGCGCTGGCAGAGGGAAGCGCACAACTGGCAGCAAAGGTAGACAGTATGTCAGAGACACTGGAGGGCGCAAAAACTATGCTGGCGAGCGCACAGACGCTGATCGGCCAGGCACAGACAATGACCGGAAGCATCAGTACGCTGATGCCGCAGTTTCAGTCACTGCTGAATCAGAGTGATGTGCTGATGACCCAGGTAAATGCGTTGGCAGGACAGCTTGGTAATGTGCAGACTTTGATTCAGCAGCAGCTGGTTGGCGCAGTGACAGCAATCAATGGGCAGGTTGATGAAAAGAATGCGCAGATCAAAGCGGCGGCAGATCAGATCAGCGCGTCAACCAAGAATTCTAAGGATGCGGAAGACGCTGCGATCGCTGTTTTGGAACAGCAGCTGGCAGGAATGGATCCGTCGACAGAGGCGTATGCAATGCTGCAGGCATCCATTGATAGTTTGAAGGCAAGTCGTGAGGCTTTGAATGGGATAACAGTTCCGGAGGCAAATGTAGCAAAAATTGATCCGTCAACAATCAATATTTCACTTTCGGAAGAGCTGACCAATGCATTGACCAGCATTAACAATCAGCTGGCTGCAATCAATGAGCAGTATAACAAGTTGACTTCCAGCATAAACCTGGATGATCTCTCCGCTCAGCTGGCGAAGATGAAGGAGCAGATTGACGGTCTGGCAGCTGAGGCGAATAAGATTGATCCGGCAGAGATTACTGCGCTTCAGGGAGGCGTAACTCAGATTAAGGACGGTGCAGGCAGCCTGTACGCAGGGCTTCAGACGATCAGCGAAGGACTGCAGACGCTGAACAGCAGCGCGCAGAGTTCGATTCCGACCGCGCAGACAGGAATTGCTCAGCTGACTGCCGGATTCACAAAGCTGTCCGAAAATAATACCGCATTAAAGAACGGCGCGCAGAGCATTCTGGATTCCTCCGATACTTTGAGCACGGGTGCATCGGATATTCAGACTGCGACCACGCAGCTGATGAACGGATTGAATCAGCTGGCAAGTCAGATGACTTCCGGTACTGCGGCACTGGCTGCGAACAGCACGTCGCTCAGAAGCGGAGCGGCATCTCTGGCAAGCGGCAGCAAGACGCTGGCAGGCGGAGCAGGAACGCTGGCAAATGGAGCCAGTGATCTGGCGAACGGAGCAGGAACGTTGGCAAGCGGAGCCGGCGATCTGGCAGATGGAGCAGGAACTCTGTCCAATGGACTTGGAACGCTGGCAAGCGGAACCAGAGATCTGGCAAACGGTGTCGGAACTCTGGCAGTCGGAGCAAACAGCCTGGATGATGGCGCAGCTCAGCTGTACGATGGGACCAGCACACTTTATAATGGAACGGTAAGCCTGTACAGCGGAGCAAGAGAGCTGTATGGCGGAAGCGTAACCCTTGCTTCCGGAGCATCCGATCTGTATGATGGAAGTAAGACCCTGTATGATGGAACCAGCACCTTGTATGATGGAACCAAGACCCTGTACAATGGAACCAAGGATCTGTACAGCGGCGTCAGCGATCTGAAGGATGGAAGCGATCAGGTAGCAGATGGCATTTCTCAGCTGCATGATGGCGCGGATGAGCTGAAGGATGGTATGGAAGAGTTCGAGAAGGAAGGAACTTCCAAGCTGAAGGAAACCTTCGAGGATAAGCTTGGCGATCTGATTGACCGCCTGCAGGCTCTGACCGGAGATGATTGCCTGTACAACAGTTTCAGCGGCAAGTCCGATGATATGGACGGCAATGTAAAGTTCATCATCGAGAGCGCGCCGATCGAGAAGAAATCAGAATAATCGGAAAGAACATAATAGGTGATTCAGTGCGGCGAGGAATCGCGCAGCAAAGCGGATGATAAGGATTTTATTGGCGGCTTGAATCAGAAAACAGGACGGTCTGCCCGGCGGGCAGGCCGTCCTTGTTGTTCGAGGAAAAATGCAGAAACTGTGCTTGCATTTCGGGCATGATTTCTGTATAATTGATGTGCCATACGGTGCCTTTTTCTTTCTGACCGAATTGTATGTTCCGCCCTGACGAGATATCTGGTGAAGTCTGAAGGAGAAAAGGAGAATAGGGAATGCGGTGAAAGACCGCAGCAGACCCCGCTACTGTGATTTGCAAAGACTGCGCGCAGGCCATTGAAGCAGAAACCGGCCGTTCCCGGCGGACGAACCGATGCTTTGAGAAGGAAGCGCAGCCTGGGATCAGGCAATCAGCCAGGAGACCTGCCGTATGAGTATTTTCAGCGCTTTCTCGGGGAAGAGAAGGCAGGAGGAGACGCAATGCGTTTAACAAAGTATGCGGCAATGTCACTTGCTGCAGTTATGGTGATGAGCACTGGAGCTTACGCGGCAGAAACAACAGAGGCAGAGACCGAGGAGGCTGTATCCGCAGCAGAAAGCGAAGCAGAGTCTGAAGAAGAGACTGAGCCGGAGATTGGCGGAGAGACTGAGTATCCGGTTACAGTAACAAACAGTGACGGAACCGAAGTTGAGATCAAGAAAGAGCCGGAGAAGGTTGTTTCTCTTGGACCGAATATTACGGAGATCATGTATTCCATCGGTGCAGAGGATAAGCTGGTTGCCCGCACGGACTACTGCGATTATCCGGCAGAGGTCAGCGAGCTGCCGTCCATCGGTACGCTGCGCACACCGGATATTGAGGCAATTCTGGCGCTGAATCCGGATCTGATTGTTGCTTCCACGCATGTCAGCGAGGATGTGATGAAGCAGTTTGAGGATGCGAAAATTACGGTCATGTATCTGTATGAAGAGCATGATATCAAGGGCGTTTATACTATGATTGATACGCTTGGTATTGCAGTAAATCATCAGGATGATGCGAAGGAAACCGTTAATGATATGAAGGAAAAGCTGGAAAAGGTTTCTGAAGAGCTGGCTGACGTAAAGGAAGAGGACAAGCCGAGCGTTTATTATGTCGTAGGATTTGGCGAGTACGGCGATTACACTGCCGGAGGGGATACCTTTGTAAATGGTATTCTGGAAGCAGCAGGCGCTGTCAATGCGGCAGCGGATGTAGAAGGCTGGTCTTATTCTGTTGAGACACTTCTGGAGCAGGATCCGGATTATATCCTGTTAGCAGATTATAACTATGATTCCTTTACAACAACAGAGCCGTACAGCAACCTGACAGCAGTAAAGGAAGGCAGAGTTCTGACAATTGATACCAACATGCTTGACCGTCAGTGCGCAAGAAACGCAGATGCGGTTGTTGAGATTGCACATATGCTGTATCCGGATCTGGTAGAGCTGGAATCTGAGGAAGAGACCGAAGAGGCTTCTTCTGATGCTGAGACCGAGGCAGAGGAAACCGAAGCAGAGTCTTCAACGGCAGCGTAAATTTGGACGCTGTTAAGCGCATTTGAAAAAACTGTGAAAATCAGATAGCTGCGGAATGCAGGAAAGAAAGGCGGCAGACAGGCAGACAATAGCTTGTCTGCCGCTTTTTTGATGGAGGGTGCTTCATGGAGCAAAAAAAACATTTCAGGCTGCGTTTCCTGGTGCTGGCGCTGCTGCTCGGCATACTGGCGGCGGCAGCGTTAAGCGTTGGGTCGGCGGGGATCGGAATCCGACGGAGCATCCGGATTGTCTGGTCGCATCTGCCGGGAATCGGCGAATTTGCGGAAACTGCTGATGTTTCACAGATGCAGGATTATATTATTATGCAGGTGAGGCTGCCGCGTGTTGTACTTGCAATGCTGGTCGGAGCCGGGCTCTCGGCGGTTGGCGGCGTGTTTCAGGGATTGTTTCGCAATCCGTTAGCAGATCCGCATATTCTCGGCGTATCATCGGGGGCTGCGATGGGAGCAACCATTGCGCTATTTGCTGGATTTTCGTTTGGCGCGGCCGGTATGGGGGCGGTCAGCATCTGCGCATTTATTGGAGCGGTTTTATCTATGATTGCGGTGTTTCTTGTTTCAGGAAAGGGCGGAAAACGGGCGGCGCTGACGATGCTGCTGACCGGAACTGCAATCAGCACGCTGCTGTCGGCAGTGATTTCGCTTCTGATGTCTTTGAACCGGGACAGCGCGGAAAAGGTGTATCTGTGGACGCTTGGAAGCCTGAGCGCGTCCGGATGGGCAAAGGTTGGCTGGATGGCCGGGATTTTTGTTGTTGGATTTCTTGTCCTTATGGTTCTTTCCAAGGATCTGAATCTGCTGGCGATGGGGGAGGATACGGCGGGAAGCCTTGGCGTGGAAACCGGACCGGTGCGGATTTTGCTTGTAGTATTTTCTTCACTGATGGTTGCCGGAGCGGTTTCAGTCAGCGGCATCATCAGCTTTGTCGGACTGGTTGTGCCGCATTGTATGCGTTTTCTATTTGGAAGCGATTATCGCCGTCTGATTCCAGCATCTGTGCTTGGGGGCGCGGTTTTTCTGCTTCTCTGCGATACGGTGGCAAGAACGGTAGTTGCTCCGGGTGAGCTGCCGGTCAGTGTTGTGACGGCAATCATCGGAGCGCCGTATTTTATCGTGCTGATTAAACGGAATGTGAAGCTGTGAAAAGTGGATGGGTGAGTTAGTTGGGCGGTTGGATGAAGCAGACAGATCCGGCAGGAGAAGCAGCTTAAAATAGCATGGAAAATCGAAGGAAAATGTATAGAAAAGGCAGGAACGCAGGCGGATGGATGAAGGAAAAAGGACAGGGCAGGAGCATAGGACAGCAATTGAGAGCAGAAAGCTTTTCTGGACACCGGAGGGCCGCAGCGACGCGGTGTTAAAGGGGTTGACGCTGACCTTTGAAGCCGGGCATATGTATGGGATTATCGGGCCGAACGGCTCCGGGAAATCTTCCTTTCTGCGGCATGTGATGGGATTTCTGAAGGTGCAGGAGGGAGCGTTAGAATGGCTGGGAAAGCCAGTCGGTGAATACCGTCGCCGCGAACTGGCAAAAACGGCAGCTTTTGTTCCGCAGCAGACGGCAATAGATACGGATTTTTCCGCGTATGAGATTGTGATGACAGGAAGAAATCCGCATCAGAAGCGGTTTCAGGGTACAAGCGCGGCAGATCGGAAAAAGGCAGAGGAAGCGTTGGCATTTACGGACTGCAGCAGTCTGAAGGATCAGCCGTTTGCCAGTCTGAGCGGCGGCGAGGCGCAGCGGGTGATTGTCTCTCGCGCGATTGCCCAGGAAGCGGCGTGGATGCTTTTGGATGAGCCAATTGCAAGTCTGGATATTAAAAACCAGGTTGAACTGATGGAAGGTCTGAAGCGGCTGAACCAGGAAAAAGGAATTTCGATGGTAATGGTACTGCATGATCTGAATCTGGCGGCAGCATATTGCGACCGGCTGATTATGCTGAAGCAGGGACAGGTGCTGTTTGCCGGGGAGACGAAGCAGGGGATGACCTGCGACCGGCTTTTTGAATTGTATGGGATCCGGTTTCTGCGGGCAGAGACGGAAGATGGAAGACCGCTGTTTTATCCGGTGTATGGAAAGGAATGAGGGTGCGTGTATCTTCAGGAGCACTTATTTGCCAGGGCAAAGATAATGGGATACCATGTCTGGAAAGATGGTTCCGGTTCCTACGCGGTTAGCTGCTATAATATTGATGTCATTGGACTTCAATGTGTTTCCGCGAACAGGAAGTTGGAAACATTAACCTGGCTGCAGGAGCATCTCGAAAAGACGAAGGATTCCAAGTGGCATATCATTCTTTGCCATGCGCCGCTGCTGGCACATAATCCGCATAGAAATGACGGTTCCGCATACTATCGTGGAAATGAGGAATTACAGCGCATTTTAGACAGCCATGAGCATATTATTTTTGTATCGGGGCACACGCATTTTTCTCCGAATACCTGTCAGGAAAATGTGGAATATATTCCTGAGAGACACACAATCTATATTGCCGACGGAAGTATTGTGCCGACAGAGCTTGCAGGAGAGCCGCTTATGCCATCGGAATGGCATGACGGCGTTATTGCTGAACTTTTGATTTTTGATCACGTGGTAGAAATCGGATATCATTCGATTCATACGGGAAAAATGTTTCCGAGGGGGGTATTATTGTTTGGGGTAAGCGACTATGAATATTCTGCTCTATTATATGCTCATAGACGCAGGCATTTTGCAATGTGCTAGCAGGAGTTTGCCGATTTTGTATGCGAAGCATCGGCAAACTCCATTTTTGTTTGCGCAGAGCGGAAGAAATCAGGAAAAGGCTTGATTTTGGAAAATCCGGGGAATATAATATTATTAAATCGTGATTTAATAATATTAAGTACGTCCCCTGCTTCAATTGTGATAAGCAATAAGCAGTGATTTCGTTATGAGCAAGCAGCAAAAAATTGGTTAATCCGGGAGGTGGGCGTATGTTTATTGGACGGGAAGCGGAACTTGAATTTTTGAAAAATGGGGTGTAAAATACTGGTCAAAGACGCCGGAATTTCTGCAGTATGTGAAAGAACATTCATGACACAAATATGTTTTTTGTACAGTGATAATTCAAGTGGATTGCGAATATCCGCTTGACCGCAGCAGAACATCTGGTGCATGAGACGAAAAAGAACCGCGCAGATTCTAAGTCAGAGGCGTATCCGCCGATATGGATAAGGAATAGAAAAAGAGCAGCAGCCGCTTCCACGGAATCAATCCGTGAAAGCGGCTGCTGCCTTTTGCAGAACAAATAAAGTTTTACTCCACATCCTGGAGCGCATCGAAGTCTTCCTCGCCGGTGCGGATCTTTACAACTTTCTGAACGTTGTAAACAAAGATCTTTCCGTCGCCGACATGGCCGGTAAACAAGGTCTGTTTTGCAGTTTCAATGACAGAAGAAACAGGGATCTTGCTGACCACAACTTCGATTTTGATCTTCGGAAGGAGAGTAGCGTCCATCTCGACGCCGCGGTACATTTCGCCGGCGCCTTTCTGGATGCCGCAGCCCATAACCTGAGTGACGGTCATACCGGTAACGCCGAGATCATTGAGCGCTTTTTTCAGGTGATCGTAGCGGTCAAGCCGGGCAATGATAACAACCTTGGAAATACCAGTGGACAGTTCCGCAGCACCGACAACCGGGACGGAAGCCTGCTTTACTGCGTCGCTTGCTTTGCTGTAATCTGTTTCACCGAGACTGGTATTCTGGTTAATATCCATCGTCATCGTATTAGAAATATCCATGATGCTGAAGCCGGAGTAAGCGGATGCAAGCCCATGCTCCTTGCTGTCAAGGCCGACGATTTCTTCTTCTTCAGTGACGCGCAGGCCGATGGTTTTTTCAATAATCAGGAACGCAATGGTAATGGTGATTGCAGTCCACAGACCGACAGTCAGAACGCCGAGCAGCTGTTTTCCGAGCAGATCGAATCCGCCGCCGTAGAAGAGACCGGTCAAGGTACTTTCCGGAGCGGTCGGGGTAGCAAACAGGCCGACTGCGATGGTTCCCCAGATACCGTTCATCATATGAACCGGAACCGCGCCGACCGGATCATCAACGCGAAGCTTGTAATCCAGGAACCAGACAGCAAAGACAACTAAAAGTCCGGAAACCGCGCCAATGATAGCAGCTCCTGCGGCATCAGTCACATCACAGCCTGCGGTGATCGCAACCAGACCTGCGAGAGATGCGTTCAGGCACATCGATACATCCGGCTTACCGTATTTGATCCAGGTGAAGGTCATGCAGACAACGGTAGCAACAGAAGGAGCAACGGTTGTTGTCAGGAAAATCGAAGCGAGCTGATCCGTTGTAGAAGCAGCTGCACCGTTAAAGCCATACCAGCCGAACCAGAGAATAAAAACACCGAGCGCGCCGAGTGGAATGGAGTGTCCGGGGAAAGCATTGACTTTGGTAATTTTTCCGTGCTTGTCTTTGACAAATTTTCCAATACGCGGTCCAAGCATTGCGGCTCCGATCAGTGCGGAGATACCGCCGACCATATGGATAGCGCAGGAACCTGCAAAATCGTGGAAGCCGAGCTGAGCCAGCCAGCCGCCGCCCCAGATCCAATGCGCTTCGATCGGATAGATCAGCAGGGAAATAATTGCGGAATACAGACAATAGGATAAGAATTTGGTACGCTCTGCCATCGCGCCGGAAACAATGGTAGCGGTGGTCGCGCAGAAGACCAGGTTGAATACGAAGGAGGACCAGTTGAAATCCGCATAGTCGGTGAAGATTGCCAGCGAAGGCTTTCCGAGGAAGCCCCCGATATCGTCGCCGAGCAGCAGGCTGGAGCCAAGCAGGATAAAGACGATGGTTCCAATGCAGAAGTCCATCAGATTTTTCATAATGATGTTGCCTGCATTCTTAGCACGGGTGAAACCTGTCTCGACCATGGCAAAGCCGGCCTGCATCCAGAACACCAGGGCCGCGCCCATCAGAAACCAGACGTTGGTAAGGACTGAGGTTAATACTTCTGATAATTCCATATGCGTTACCTCCTGAGAAAAATGATTGGATTGCCTGTAATGCGGATATTTTAGCAAGGACTGCAGAAAAAAGATTGAAAAAAACAGACATAGCGATGGAAAAATGGATTGCAAAGTTAAATGAAATGATGTAAACTACAAACAGAAAATGCCGAATAATTAAGGCTTTTCGAAGTGTGTTCCCCGCGTAAGCGGGGGTGATCCTTCTGTAAAGACAGAGGAACAACAAGAAATAATGTGTTCCCCGCGTAAGCGGGGGTGATCCTTTTTATGCTCAAAGCTGTGAACGAGGCTTTTTGTGTTCCCCGCGTAAGCGGGGGTGATCCTGGACTGAGTGAAGGGGAATTTCTCGTTTCCCTGTGTTCCCCGCGTAAGCGGGGGTGATCCTAACTTTTACACAGGAGGTAAACGAGATGTTTTGTGTTCCCCGCGTAAGCGGGGGTGATCCTAATTTGTGTTCATATTTTTACCTTCTTTCTGCGTGTTCCCCGCGTAAGCGGGGGTGATCCTATTATACTAATCAAAAATAATACACTGAGTGTGTGTTCCCCGCGTAAGCGGGGGTGATCCTCATTACACGTGGAAACAGCAGACAGACTTTACGTGTTCCCCGCGTAAGCGGGGGTGATCCCGCTTCCGTTTGCCTTCTCTGCGGCAAAGGTCCGTGTTCCCCGCGTAAGCGGGGGTGATCCTACCTCATTTGCCATTGTAGTTGACATGGCAAAGTGTTCCCCGCGTAAGCGGGGGTGATCCTACCTATGTTCCCGTGTACCCTTAAATCGTGATGTGTTCCCCGCGTAAGCGGGGGTGATCCCCAACAGGCGGAGTTGAGTTTAGCGTGTCACTTAGTGTTCCCCGCGTAAGCGGGGGTGATCCTGATATGAATGTGTTCACCTCTAACATTTTCTCGTGTTCCCCGCGTAAGCGGGGGTGATCCCCATTTCGCACCTCCTGAGAGTCTGTGTGGGCGGTGTTCCCCGCGTAAGCGGGGGTGATCCTAATTTGTCGACTATTATCCGAAACCGGACTGGGTGTTCCCCGCGTAAGCGGGGGTGATCCCCGTGGATGTTGTCTTTACCTTTGACGGTTCCGGTGTTCCCCGCGTAAGCGGGGGTGATCCTTCGGTTGGGATGTTCCACTCGTCATTGGTTTCGTGTTCCCCGCGTAAGCGGGGGTGATCCCTAAGTATGATCCAAGGACCCCCTTTGCTTTCGGTGTTCCCCGCGTAAGCGGGGGTGATCCCAACTCAGGTCAACGAGTCAAAACTAA
>CAJMMH010000033.1 GCA_905214365.1 uncultured bacterium | reverse complement strand
GTACGATCCGAGTTTTGAACACGATAACTGCGGAATCGGAGCGATTGTCAATATTAATGGCGTAAAATCCCACCAGACAGTAGAGGATGCGCTGAAGATTGTTGAAAATCTGGAGCATCGCGCCGGAAAGGACGCGGAGGGAAAAACCGGAGACGGTGTCGGTATTCTTCTGCAGATTTCCCACAAGTTCTTTTTAGGCGTCTGTCGTGAGCTTGGATTTGATATTGGCGGAGAAAAGGATTACGGCATCGGAATGTTTTTCTTTCCGCAGGATGAGCTGTCACGCCGCCAGGCAATGAAGATGTTTGAAATCATTGCCCAGAAGGAGGGGGTGCCGGTTCTTGGCTGGCGGACGGTTGCCACGCAGCCGGGAATTCTCGGACATAAGGCGCTCGGCTGTATGCCGTGTATTATGCAGTGTTTCCTGAAGCGCCCGGCGTCTGTGGCAAAGGGCCTGGATTTTGACCGGAAGCTTTATATCATCCGCCGTATTTTTGAGCAGTCCAATGATGATACCTATGTTGCGTCCCTGTCGAGCCGTACCATTGTCTACAAAGGTATGTTCTTAGTCGGACAGCTCCGCCGCTTTTATGATGATCTTCAGAATAAAAATTATGAGTCGGCAATTGCGCTGGTTCATTCCCGGTTCTCAACCAATACCAACCCGAGCTGGCACCGTGCGCATCCGAACCGCTTTATTGTCCATAACGGAGAGATCAATACCATTCGCGGAAATGTCGATAAGATGATGGCCCGTGAAGAAAAGCTGGAGTCGGATTACCTGCGCGATGAGATGTATAAGGTGCTTCCGGTCGTTGATGAGAGCGGTTCAGACTCCGCAATGCTTGACAATGTCCTGGAGTTCTTTGTGATGAGCGGAATGCCGCTGCCGTTAGCGGTTATGATGATGATTCCGGAGCCGTGGAAGCAGGATAAGGCGATGCCGCAAAAAAAGAAGGATTTCTACCAGTACTACGCAACAATGATGGAGCCGTGGGACGGCCCGGCGTCAATCGTATTCAGCGACGGCGAGCTGGTTGGCGCAGTACTCGACCGCAATGGTCTTCGTCCGTCCCGGTATCTGGTCACCTCGGACAACCGCCTGATCCTTACCTCTGAGGTAGGAACACTGGATCTGGATCCGTCGATTATTCTGAAGAAGGACCGTCTGCGCCCGGGACGTATGCTGTTGGTCGATACCGTAAAGGGAGAGATTATCGACGATGAAGAGCTGAAGATGAGATATGCGTCCCGCAAGGCATACGGCGAATGGCTGGATTCCAGTCTGGTTCAGCTGAAGGATCTGAAAATCCCGAACCAGAGAGTCGAGGAGTATTCTCACGATGATATGCTCCGTCTGATGAAGTCTTATGGTTATACGTTTGACCAGCTGCGCTCTGTGATTCTGCCAATGGCAAAGAACGGGCAGGAAGCGACCGCAGCGATGGGCCATGACACGCCGCTTGCCGTGCTGTCCAGACAGCATCAGCCGCTGTACAACTATTTCAAGCAGCGTTTCGCGCAGGTAACCAATCCGCCGATCGATTCCATCCGTGAGGAGATCGTTACGTCAACTAACGTATATATCGGAAATGCCGGAAATCTGTTGGAGGACTGCGCAGAGAACTGTCGGATGCTCAATATCAACAACCCGATCCTGACCAATACCGACCTGATGAAGATTAAGGCAATGAAGCAGGAGGGCTTCCAGGTCAAGACCGTTCCGATTACCTATTATAAGAATACTTCCCTGGAAAGAGCAATCGAGCGTTTGTTTATCGAGGTAGATCGCGCACACCACGATGGAGCGAATATTATCATTTTGAGCGATCGCGGCGTGGACGAGAACCATGTGGCAATTCCGTCCCTGCTTGCCGTTTCCGCGCTGCAGCAGCATCTGGTACGCACCAAAAAGCGTACTTCAATGTCTGTGATTCTTGAAACCGGAGAACCGAGAGACGTGCATCACTTTGCGGCGCTGCTTGGCTATGGAGCCAGCGCAATCAATCCGTATCTTGCCCAGGAAGCAATTCATTACATGATTAATGTCGGCATGTTGGATAAGGATTATTACGCGGCAGTTGAGGATTACAACAAGGCAGTCATCAGCGGAATCGTCAAGATTGCGTCCAAGATGGGAATTTCTACGATTCAGTCCTATCAGGGCTCCAAGGTATTCGAGGCAATCGGACTGAGCCAGGAGCTGGTTGACCGGTACTTTGCCGGAACGGTATCCCGTGTCGGCGGCATCACGCTCAAGGATATTGCAAACGATGTGGAAACGCTTCATTCCAGAGCATTTGACCCGCTTGGACTGGAGGTTGATCTGACACTGGACAGCATCGGCTTTCATAAGGCGAGAAGCGGTCAGGAGGAGCATCTGTACAATCCGCAGACCATCCATCTGCTGCAGGAGTCCACAAGAACCGGAAACTATGAGGAATTCAAGCAGTATTCCGCGCTGCTGCGCGAGGAAGACGACGCAATTAATTTGAGAAATCTGATGGAAATCCGATTCCCGGAGGACGGAGGCATTCCGATTGAAGAGGTTGAGCCGGTTGAGGAAATCGTAAAGCGGTTTAAGACGGGCGCAATGTCCTACGGCTCGATTTCCAAGGAAGCCCATGAGACGATGGCAATTGCTATGAATATGCTCCACGGAAAGAGCAACAGCGGCGAAGGCGGAGAGGAGCTGGAACGTCTGACTGTCGGCAGAGACGGGCTGGACCGTTCGTCAGCAATCAAGCAGGTAGCGTCCGGCCGGTTCGGCGTAACGAGCCGTTATCTGGTCAGCGCAAAGGAAATCCAGATCAAGATGGCACAGGGAGCAAAGCCCGGTGAAGGCGGACACCTTCCGGCAGGAAAGGTATATCCGTGGATCGCGAAGACCAGACATTCTACCCCGGGCGTTGCGCTGATTTCCCCGCCGCCGCACCATGACATCTACTCCATCGAGGACCTTGCAGAGCTGATCTATGATCTGAAAAATGCAAATAACCGCGCAAGGATCTCCGTCAAGCTGGTTTCAGAGGCCGGCGTCGGAACGGTCGCGGCTGGTGTTGCAAAGGCAGGCGCGCAGGTAATTCTGGTATCCGGTTATGACGGCGGAACCGGAGCGGCACCGAGAAATTCCATTCACAACGCGGGACTTCCGTGGGAGCTTGGCGTTGCGGAAACGCATCAAACATTGATTATGAACGGTCTCCGTGACCGCGTGATCGTTGAAACGGACGGAAAGCTGATGAACGGCCATGATGTGCTGGTTGCGGCGCTGCTTGGAGCTGAGGAATTTGGCTTCGCAACCGCTCCGCTTGTAACCATGGGCTGTGTAATGATGCGTGTCTGCAACCTGGATACCTGCCCAGTCGGCGTAGCCACCCAGAATCCGGAACTGCGCAAAAATTTCCGCGGCAAGCCGGAGTATGTCGTAAATTTCATGCGTTTCGTTGCGCAGGAGCTTCGGGAATACATGGCAAAGCTTGGAATCCGTACCGTGGACGAACTGATTGGAAGGACTGATCTGCTGTATCAGAGAAAGGATTTCAGCTTCGCGCGTGCCAATGAGCTGGATTTGAGCCGCATCATCAACAATCCGTACGCGGGCGAGCCGCTTCGCGGATATTATGAAAAGAATGTCTATAACTTTGAGCTGGAAAAGACGATTGACCAGAAGATTCTGCTTCAAAAGCTGTCATCTGCAGTACGCAGCGGACAGAAGCGCAGTCTGGAGATTGATGTCAAGAATACCGACCGCGCGCTCGGTGCCCAGCTTGGCGCGGAGATCACCAGACAGCATCCGGACGGGCTTGAAGAGGATACGCTGACGATCCACTGCAAGGGAAGCGGCGGACAGAGCTTCGGCGCGTTTATCCCGAAGGGACTGACGTTAGAACTGGTCGGCGACAGTAACGACTACTTTGGCAAGGGCCTGTCCGGCGGAAAGCTGATTGTATACCCGCCGAAGGGCGTACCGTTCAAGGCAGAAGAAAATATCATCATCGGAAATGTTGCCCTGTACGGCGCAACAAGTGGAAAAGCCTATATCAACGGCGTAGCAGGCGAGCGTTTTTGTGTCCGCAACTCCGGGGCGGTTGCCGTTGTCGAGGGCGTGGGCGACCATGGCTGCGAGTACATGACAGGAGGCCGCGTGGTTGTCCTTGGTCGTACCGGAAAGAATTTTGCGGCCGGCATGAGCGGTGGAATCGCTTATGTGCTGGATGAAAACAACGACCTTTATACAAGGATGAACAAGGCGATGATTTCCATTGAAGAGATCAGCAGCAAGTACGATGTCATGGAACTCAAAGAGATGATCATGGATCATGTGGCATATACCAATTCTGCGAAGGGCAAGCAGATCCTGAATCATTTTTCCGACTATCTGCCGCGGTTTAAGAAGATCATTCCTCACGATTACAAGCGTATGCTCAATGCGATTGTTCAGATGGAGGAAAAGGGACTGAGCAGCGAGCAGGCACAGATTGAGGCATTTTACGCGAATGCCAAGACAAAATAAGGGGGAAGAAGATCATGGCAAAGCCGACAGGATTTATGGAATACAAGCGTATGGACGAAGATGCTTCTTCACCGAAGAGCAGAATCAAAAATTACAATGAGTTTCACGAGCCGATGGATCCGGCAAAGAGAAGGGAGCAGGCAGCACGCTGTATGGACTGCGGCGTTCCATTCTGCCAGTCCGGCAAGCCGCTAAAGGGAATGGTTTCCGGCTGTCCGTTAAATAACCTGGTTCCGGAATGGAACGATCTGGTTTATACCGGAAACTGGCAGCAGGCGTACAACCGGCTGACAAAGACCAACTGCTTCCCGGAATTTACCGGCCGTGTCTGCCCCGCGCTGTGCGAGGCGGCGTGTACCTGCGGTCTGATCGGCCAGCCGGTAACGAGCAAGGCCAATGAGCGGTCAATCATTGAGTATGCGTTTGAACATAATTATATCCATCCAGAGCCGCCGAGACAGCGCACGGGAAAGAGCGTGGCAATCGTTGGAAGCGGGCCGTCCGGATTGTCCGCGGCGTATTGGCTGAATCGGCGTGGACATCAGGTAACTGTTTATGAGCGCGCAGACCGGCCGGGCGGACTTTTGATGTACGGCATTCCGAATATGAAGCTGGAAAAGCAGTACGTGGAGCGCCGCATCCGCCTGATGGAAGCGGACGGAATCCGTTTTGTGACCGGAACCGATGTCGGAAAGGACATTTCCGCGGAAGAGCTGACTGCGCAGTATGACAGTGTTATCCTTGCCTGCGGCGCGTCCAATCCGAGAGATATTCAGGCACCGGGCCGCGACGCGAAGGGAATCTGTTTTGCCGTGCAGTATCTTGCGGCAACGACAAAGAGTCTGTTAGACTCCGGACTGAAGGACGGCAATTACATCAGTGCAAAGGACAAGCATGTGGTTGTCATTGGCGGAGGTGATACCGGAAACGACTGTGTGGGAACGGCAATCCGTCAGGGCTGTGCGTCTGTCACGCAGTTAGAGATGATGCCGAAGCTTCCGGACAGCCGCACGCCGCAGAACAGCTGGCCGGAGTGGCCGAGAATCTGCAAGACGGACTACGGTCAAGAGGAAGCAATCGCAGTATTCGGCCATGACCCGCGGATTTATCAGACGACGGTAAAGGAGTTTGTCAAGGATAAGGACGGAAATCTCTGTAAGCTGATCTGTATCCGATTAGAGAGCCAGAAGGATGAGACAACCGGTCGGATGCGCATGGTTCCTGTGGAAGGAAGCGAGTTCGAGCTGGAAGCGGAGCTTGTGCTGATTGCAGCCGGTTTCCTCGGCGCGCAGGACTATGTTCCGTCAGCCTTCGGGGCCGAGCTGAATGCGAGGACCAACGTAAAAACAGCTCCGGATGGATTTGCGACGACCAAACCGGGTGTCTTTGCGGCAGGCGACATGCGCCGCGGTCAGTCATTGGTTGTCTGGGCAATCCGCGAGGGCCGCGAGGCTGCGAAGGAGGTCGATCAGAAGCTGATGGGCTACACCAATCTGATTTAACCAAATTAAGGAAGTCCCCTGCTCCAGTTGCGAACTTAGGCAGTGCGGCAAAGCAGGGGAAGCGGACTGAGGCAAGGAAAACAGACCGCGGGACGGAAAGGAAAAGACATGGATCAGAAGACTCCGCAGGTACAATGTACCCGCTGTCTGCTGCGGGAACTTGGGGACGAGCCGCTGTATGAACGGATCCGTCGGACGGTGGACGCGATTGCGCCCGCCTCCCGCTGTCCGGACGACGTATACGAAGCACGTCTTTTGGCCTGCGGGACCTGTGAAAAGCTGTTTTGCGGCATGTGCAGAATCTGCGGATGCTACGTGGAGGTACGCGCCGCAAAGAGCGAAAACCGCTGTCCGAAGCCCGGCGGCGGGCTTTGGTAAAATGTGAATAAAAATCCTTGACATACCACAGATTCTGTGGTATTTTTTAAATAAAGGCGAAACGTTTCGCCTACAGACCTGCCATTTTTGCGGAAAGCGCGCTGCGCTGGAGGCGAAAACGGGAAAAGGAGGTTCCGTATGGGAGCAACAATTAAGGATATTGCAGCCAAAACGGGGCTTGGTCTGGCAACGATTTCCAAGTATCTGAATGGCGGACATGTGCTGGAGAAAAACCAGGCTGCAATCGAAGCTGCGATTCAGGAACTTGATTTTCAGGTCAACAGTGTTGCGAGAAGTCTGAAAACCAAGCAGAGCAAGACAGTCGGCATCGTGATCCCCCAGCTTAACAACCTGTTTATGACGTCCATTGTGGCGAAGGTGGAGGAAACGCTGCGCCATTACGGATATGGCGTGCTTGTGTGCGATACGTCCGGGCAGCCAGAGCGGGAAGAGGAAGTTCTGCAGTTTCTTCTGAATAAGATGGTAGACGGGATCATTCTTCTTGCCAGCGGAAACAGAGCGGAAGGGATTGTACAGGCGCGCAAACGCGGAGTCCCGGTTGTTCTGATTGACCGGAAACCGGAAGGACTGCAGACAAAGCTCGATATGGTACTGCTTGATAACTATCAGGCAGCTTACGACAGCACCCGCTATCTGATTGAACGGGGACACCGGCGGATCGGGATTCTGATCGGCTCAAAAGAAGTTTATACGTCCAGACAGCGTCTGCTTGGCTACCGGGCGGCAATGGAGGAAGCCGGAATCGAGGTTTCGGACCGGCTGATCCGTACGGCCGGCTTTACCATGGAAGGCGCGTATCAGCAGACGACAGATCTGCTGGCGGAAGAGTCAGGGCTTACCGCTGTGTTTGCCACCAACTTTGAGATGACGCTCGGCGCGCTGATCGCGCTCAAGGACTGCGGTTGCCAGGTGCCGGAGCAGGTATCTCTGATCGGGTTTGACAACCGGGAGCTGGCAAAGGTAATGCAGCCGGCAATGACCATTGTTTCACAGCCGGTAGACCAGATGGGCGCGGAAGCGGCAGAGCTTCTGCTGCGGCGCATGCAGCCGCCGGAAGGCGCGGTCGGAGAGGCCAGGACAGTGCTTCTGCAGGCAGTCATTGATGAAGGCGCTTCCGTTAGGACGCTTGATGAAAAAATGCACTCTCGGAATTCCTGATGCACCTGTCTTTGCGGCCGATTTTTCGCCGGAGATGTCTGAATTTTATCAACGTACGCATTGTGTATGCCTTAAAAATTCAGGAGCCTCCGACAAAAATCCTATCGCAAATCCAGAAACAACGAGATTCCGGGAGTACATAAAATAAAAAAGGAGAATAGTCATGAAAGAAACAGTAATGCAGTTTGGCGAAGGCGGATTTTTAAGAGGCTTTGTTGATTATTTCTTTAAGAAGCTCAACGATGCCGGCGTGTATGAGGGCAAGGTTGTTGTAATCCAGCCGATCGAAAAAGGTATGGTTGACATGCTCAACCAGCAGAACGGCGAGTACAACCTGTATCTGAGAGGGATCAACAACGGAGAGGTTGTCAATGAGCATACCCACGTTGATGTAATCTCCAGAGGTATCAATCCGTACACTAATTTTGAGGATTACATGGCACTGGCTGAGAATCCGGATCTTCGTGTTATCGTATCCAATACCACTGAGGCAGGTATCGAGTATCTTGGAACCGAGAAGCTGACGGATGCTCCGGCAAAGTCCTATCCGGCAAAGCTGACCCAGTTCCTGTACAAGAGATTCCAGACCGGCTTAAAGGGATTCATCCTTCTGCCGTGCGAGCTGATCGACCACAACGCAGATACCCTGAAGGAATGCGTTCTGAAGTATGCGGATCTGTGGGAGCTTGGCGATGAGTTCAAGAACTGGCTGCTGTCTGAGAATGATTTCTGCAATACTCTGGTAGACCGTATCGTAACCGGTTATCCGAGAACAGAGGCTGCTGATATCTGCAAGGAGCTCGGCTACACCGACAACCTGATTGATACCGCTGAGATCTTCCATCTGTGGGTTATCCAGGGACATCACGAGGACGAGCTGCCGTTCAACAAGGCAGGCTACAACATCGTATGGACCGACGACGTTGCTCCGTACAAGAAGAGAAAGGTTCGTATCCTGAACGGCGGACATACTTCCATGGTACTGGGCGCTTATCTGTATGGCCTTGAGACCGTTGGCGAGTGCATGAAGGATGAGACTGTCAGCGCGTTCCTGAAGAAGTGTATCTTCGAAGAAATCGTTCCGACTCTTGGAAACACCGAGACCGACATCAACTTCGGAAAGGCAGTTCTGGAGCGTTTCTCCAACCCGTTCATCAAGCACATGCTGCTGTCCATCGCTCTGAACTCTGTCAGCAAGTTCCAGGTACGTGTTCTTCCGACCATTCTTGAGCACAAGGAGAAGTTCGGCAATTATCCGGAGGCTCTGACCATGTCCATGGCTGCCCTGATTGCGTTCTATCGTACCGATAAGGCAAACGATGGTGAGGAGATCATGCAGTTTATGAAGACTGCAAGCGTAGAAGAGATTATGAAGAGAGAGGACTACTGGCATGCAGATCTGACCGAGATGATCCCGCTTGTTCAGAAGTACTACGATGTAATCGAGAAGGATGGCATGAAGGCTGCTTACGCAATGGTTATTGGCAAGTAAGAGGAGAGACAGGATGAAATCCTATATTCAGATTAATCCCGGCGATAATGTGTGCGTAGCGCTTCATCCAATTGAGAAGGGGACCGTGGTCTGTGCAGGTCCCCTGCAGGTAACTGCGCTCGAAGACATCCCGCAGGGACATAAGATTCTTCTGACTGACGTAAAGACAGGAGACAACATTATCAAGTATGGCTGTCCGATCGGCCATGCAAAGACGGATATCCCGGCTGGAAGCTGGGTACATGTCCATAACATCGCGACCAATCTGGGCGATGTGCTGGATTACAGCTATCATCCGCAGGGCACGGATCCGGCAAAGACAGAGAAAGCAACCTTTATGGGTTTTCGCAGATCCGACGGCAAGGTAGGCGTCCGCAATGAGCTGTGGATCATCCCGACGGTCGGCTGTGTCAATTCGATTGCGTCCGCGTTAGAAAAGCAGGCAAAGTCGCTGATCGGCGGATCTCTTGAGGATGTAGCAGCGTTCCCGCATCCGTATGGCTGCTCCCAGATGGGCGGCGACCAGGAGAATACCAGAAAAGCGCTGGCAGATATGATTCATCATCCGAATGCCGGCGGTGTGCTGGTGCTTGGTCTTGGCTGCGAAAATTCCAACATTCCGGTACTGATGGATTATATCGGCGATTACGATAAGAACCGCGTGAAGTTCCTGGTATGTCAGGAAGTAGAAGACGAGCAGGAAGCAGCGATGAAGCTCTTAGAGGAGCTTGCGGATTATGCGAAGACCTTTGAACGCGAGCCGATTGATGCCAGTGAGCTGATTATTGGTATGAAGTGCGGCGGTTCAGACGGTCTGTCCGGAATTACGGCCAATCCGTTGGTTGGAGCATTTTCTGATCTGCTGATTTCCAAGGGCGGAACCACCATCCTGACCGAGGTGCCGGAGATGTTCGGCGCGGAGACTTTGCTGATGGACCGCTGTGCGGACGAAGCGCTGTTTCACAAGACGGTTGACCTGATCAATAACTTTAAGAATTATTTCAAGAGCCACAATCAGACCATCTACGAGAATCCGTCTCCAGGCAACAAAAAGGGCGGAATCTCCACATTGGAGGATAAGTCCCTCGGCTGCACGCAGAAGTCCGGAAGCGCTTTAGTCAAGGGCGTTCTGGAGTATACCGAGCCGGTAACCGAGAAGGGACTGAACCTGCTGAGCGCGCCTGGCAACGACCTGGTAGCGGCAACTGCGCTTGCGCTTTCCGGCGCTCATATTGTGCTCTTTACAACCGGCCGCGGTACGCCATTCGCATCCCCGGTTCCGACCGTCAAGATTTCGAGTAATTCGAGACTGGCAGGAAATAAGGGCAACTGGATTGACTTCAACGCGGGTCGTCTGGTAGAGGAAGAGATTCCGATGGAGCAGCTTTCCAAAGATCTGTTCCAGTATGTGCTTGACGTTGCGTCCGGAAAGAAAGTAAAGGCAGAAGAGGCCGGATTCCACGATATGGCAATCTTTAAGCAGGGCGTAACCCTGTAATTGTGATATGTGCTTTCGGAATCTCTTATGCGCCTGCCTTTGCGATTCCCGCAAAGGCAGATACAACGGGATTCCCCAAGCACATAAAATTGAAAGGAGTTTTCGAGCTATGAAGAAGTTTATGGGAAAGAATTTCCTGCTCTCCACCGAGACAGCGAAGGAGCTGTTCCATGAGTATGCAGAGCATATGCCGATCATCGACTATCACTGCCACATCAATCCGAGAGAGATTGCTGAGGACAGAAAGTTTGAGAATATCACTCAGGTATGGCTTGGCGGCGATCATTACAAGTGGCGTCAGATGCGTTCTAACGGCATTGACGAGAAGTACATCACCGGAGACGCTTCTGACCGCGAGAAGTTCCAGAAGTGGGCTGAGACGCTGGAGAAGGCAATCGGCAACCCGCTGTATCACTGGAGCCATCTGGAGCTGCAGCGCTACTTCGGCTACAACGGTGTCCTGAACGGAGAGACCGCTGAGGAAGTATGGAATCTGTGCAACGCAAAGCTGGCAGAAGATTCTATGAGCGTACGCAACATCATCCGTCAGTCCAATGTTAAGGTAATCTGCACAACCGACGATCCGGTTGACAGCCTGGAGTGGCACAAGAAGATCGCGGCAGATCCGGATGTGGATTTCAAGGTATACCCGGCATGGAGACCGGATAAGGCGATGAACATCGAGAAGCCGGAATACATGGATTACGTTGCAAAGCTGTCTGAGGTTTCCGGCGTAAAGATCACTGGTTTTGCATCTCTGATGGAAGCGCTGAAGAACCGTATGGAGTTCTTTGATTCCATGAAGTGCTGCGTATCTGATCACGGTATCAATTATGTTGTATACGCTCCGGCGGACGAGGCTCAGATCGAAGCTATCTTCAAGAAGAAGGCAGACGGCGAGACACTGACTGCTCTGGAAGTAGACCAGTACAAGACTGCATTCATGGTTGCAATCGGCAGGGAGTATCACCGTCTGAACTGGGTAATGCAGATGCATTACGGCTGCAAGCGCGACAACAACGTATTCCGTTACAACCAGCTTGGTCCGGATACTGGATATGATTCCATCAACAACTATGCTCCGGCTGCTCAGCTGGCTGATTTCCTGAATGCGCTGAACGCAACCGATCAGCTGCCGAAGACAATTCTGTATTCCCTGAATCCGGCAGATAACGCGATCATCGATACTATCATCGGCTGCTTCCAGGATTCCACTGCAGTCGGCAAAGTACAGCATGGTTCTGCATGGTGGTTCAATGACCATAAGGTAGGCATGACTGAGCAGATGACCAGCCTGGCAAATCTTGGCCTGCTTGGCAACTTTATCGGTATGCTGACCGACTCCAGAAGTTTCCTGTCCTACACCAGACATGAGTACTTCCGCCGCATTATGTGTGAGCTGATCGGCGGTTGGGTAGAGAACGGCGAGTATCCGTACGATAAGGAAGCTCTGAAGAAGATTGTAGAGGGTATCTGCTACAACAACGCGAAAGAATATTTCCAGTTTAAATAAGAAAAACGAATGCGCGCACTATTCTGTGCGCGCATCCGCCTGATAAAAATCACTGCTGTTTGCGCAAAGCGGGCAGCAACAAAAGCGCCGTCCCGGACTTCGTTTCGGGACGGCGCTTTTGTCTTTTGCAGCCATATCAGGCTGCTTTTACTGCCAGATGGCTGTAAATATTCATATACTTATCTTCATTTGTGAGATTAACGTTGTACTGGCCTAATCCCATAATATTCATAATTGTATCCAGTTCATGAGATTCCCAGTCTGCTGCCGTTGTGCTCTGGAAGAAACGAAGACGTTCCAGCCGTGTCTTGCAGGCAATAAATTGTCTAAGCATAACAACCTCCTATTCCGAGAACCAGAATCTGCCGGAATCAGATTCTGAATAAACAGTACATCCTGGCGGTTCCGGTCAGGAAAAACCGATCACCTATCGGCTCTGATAATACTATATCAAAACCGGAATGGAAAGGCAAATAGAAGATTATCGGCGAAAACGGCAGCAAATTAGAAAAAATGCTTGGAAAATGGGAATAAGCGTTCGCTAACTAAAAAAAAGGAAAAGCAAAACAGAGAATTATCTGGTGCAGCATTCCAAAAACTGCGAAAAAACAGACAAAAATCCAGCTTTTTTTGTGAAATCCACAGAAGACAAAGATTTTTAATACCAGTATTCCATCAGCTCCTGTGTGCTGGTAAATCCAGCACTGCA
The DNA here is from genome assembly GCA_905214365.1 of uncultured bacterium. Lineage (GTDB taxonomy): Bacteria > Bacillota > Clostridia > Lachnospirales > Lachnospiraceae > Anthropogastromicrobium. The sequence continues at coordinate 2,248 of CAJMMH010000033.1, read as the reverse complement.
GTATAGGCGGTAGGCGGCTGTATTTTCCTCAGTAACCTGGATGGTAACCGTCTGGTATACGTCGGAGAGACAGTCAAGGAGCATTGCAAGCGCGCCGGTGCCGATTCCCTGCTGCTGGAGGTCCGGATCAATGCAGAAGCCGTATAAGTAGACATTATCCCCGTCAGCTGTGCCGAGACAGATCCCGGCCGGCTGGTTGTCTTTGCGGATCAGCCAGCAGACTGCACCGTTTTCCAGGGATTCGGTCAGAAATGTACGCGAGTCTTCCGGTTCCAATCCAAATGCACGGCTGTGGATTCCCTCCATCAGAGGAATATCATCGCAGACTTCAAGCGACAGCGCATCCGGAATCGGGAGCAGAGGCCGGTTTTTTAAATCACAGGTCATCATTTGTTCGGTGCCGCTGTATTCGCATTCAAGTACGTCAAGCGTCGCAAGCGCGTCATAGCTGTTTCCATCCGGATAAAAGCAGACAGCCGTTTCCCCGTTCTTTGCCATAAAACGCTCAAACAGAGACGTAAAGATTCCCTCGCAGCGACAGTCCGGATGCGTAAACGCGGTGACTTCAAAATATTCCTCGCCCGGGAACGCGATCAGCACGCCGAGCGGCTGGTCAATGCGGCTTCCGGCATAGGAAAGGAAAACCTGCGTATCCTCTTCATCAAGCTGAGGCATGGTCAGCGACAGCCCCTCATAAGCAATACACGCGTCAACAAGCGCGCGGATTCCTTCGATCTGGGAATCTTTTAGCTGGCTGGCGTATCGAAATCGTATCATAGTATTTCCTCCTGACAGGTGTTTTGAGTAATTATACCATGAACCATCTGTATTTTCCAGAAAAAAATACGCAGACTGATGATAGTGGGGACTGAGTTGTTACTGTTCACGCTGCGCTCAGATAGGAACAGAAGCAGAATCCGTTTCTGTTTGGGCAGCGCTCAGATAGGAACTGCGCGTGTGGAAAGCAAAAGGACAGATCCCTGAAATAAGAAATGGCAGAACATATGCCGGGAAAGGAATCCATGAAGATACCGCAACCGTTAGAGGCCGTGATTGCTCAAATGAAGCAGGAGCTGCGGCTGGATAAAAATTTTGACGTAATATATCGCGTACTGACAATCGGAAACCGGAAAGCGGCGGTTTACTGTATCGATGGCTTTACCAAGGACGAAACGCTTGAAAAGCTTCTGGAGTTCATGCTGAAGCAGACAGGGGAACAGCTGCCGGCGGACGCGCATGAATTTTCCAAGTTGCTTTTGCCGTACGCGGAGATCGGGCTGGAGGAAGAATTCGATCAGGCAGTTCTTGCGCTGCTATGCGGTCAGAGCCTGTTATTTATCGAAGGCTTTTCCGAGTGCCTGACAATCGACTGCCGGACATACCCGGCAAGAAGCGTATCAGAACCGGATAAGGATAAGACGCTGCGCGGATCAAGGGACGGATTCGTAGAAACTCTGGTATTTAATACGGCGTTAATCCGCAGGAGAATCCGGGATACAAGACTTACGATGGAAATGCTGCGGGCGGGACGGCGTTCCAGGACGGATATCTGCCTGTGCTACCTGGAGGACCGCGTGGATATAAAGCTGTTAGGACGGATTCGCACACGGATCGAGAGTCTGCAGGTAGACGCGCTGACAATGAACCAGGAGAGTCTGGCGGAATGTATTTATCCATATAAATGGTACAATCCGTTTCCAAAATTTAAATTTACGGAACGTCCTGATACGGCAGCTTCCTGCGTGCTGGAAGGAAACCTGGTCATCCTGGTCGATAATTCTCCATCAGCAATGGTGCTTCCGTCATCCATTTTTGATATTGTAGAAGAGGCGGATGATTATTATTTTCCGCCGCTAACCGGAACGTACCTGCGTCTGTCCCGTACCGTAATCGCATTAATCACGTACTTTATTACGCCGCTTTATCTGCTGTTTTCCATCTATCCGCAATGGCTGCCTGGGTGGCTGCAGTTTGCTGCAATTGCAGATGAGGTGAACGTTCCGATTATTGTCCAGCTGCTTATGCTCGAATTGGCAATTGACGGACTTCGGCTTGCGGCAATCAATACGCCGACTATGCTTTCAACGCCGTTAAGTATTACTGCCGGTCTGGCACTCGGAGAGTTTTCCGTCCGATCCGGCTGGTTCAACGCGGAATCGATGCTGTATATGGCGGTGATTGCGGTTGCTAATTTTACGCAGTCCAGCTATGAACTCGGTTATGCCGTTAAGTTTATTGACCTGACAAG
>CAJMMH010000032.1 GCA_905214365.1 uncultured bacterium | reverse complement strand
GTTATTTGGTTATGAGCAAGTAGCGAAGCGGATTGCGAATATCCGCTTGACAAAAGGCTTTCTGCAAGATGTGCGTCACAATTTGTGGAGGATTTTGCGTATGAAATTAATGATAAGTGCAGATATTGAGGGAACCTGTGGAATCTGTCATTGGAATGAGACGGAAAAAAATCATTCAGACCATGAATATTTTGCAAAGCAGATGACAAAAGAAGTAAAAGCTGTGTGTGATGGAGCGCTGGAAACCGGAAATGTAGATTCTGTTTATATAAAGGATGCCCATGACAGCGCAAGAAATATTATTCCAGAGATGCTTCCAGAGCAGATAACCATTATGAGAGAATGGCCGGGAGGTCCGTGCAGTATGATGGCAGGCCTGGAGGATTGCGATGCAATTGCGATGACCGGATATCATTCAGCTGCCGGAACGGATGGAAATCCGCTTGCGCATACGAGCAATCTGCAGAATGTATCGGTCTGGCTGAACGGAGAAGTGGCAAGCGAATTTATGATTAATACGTATTATGCTGCTTATTGTGGAAAACCAGTGATATTTTTAAGCGGAGACAAGGCGCTGTGCGAAAGCGCGAAGAAGATCTGCCCGGAGATTGAAACGGTAGCGGTCAGTGAGGGAAAAGCAGGGGCATCCATTTCTATTCATCCGAATGTCGCGGTAAAACGTATGTATGCGGGAATCCAGAAAGCGCTGCAAAAAGATCTCAAAGCGTATAAGGTGAAATTGCCGGATTACTTTCGGGCAGAAGTACAGTTTAAGGAAATCGCTAAGGCACAGAGGGGATCTTTTTATCCGGGAGCAAGAAAAAGCGGGTCAAGATCCATTGCATTTGAATCGGCCGATTATTATGAAGTGGCCAGATTTTTCTATTTTGTATTGTAATCGATTCTTTAACAAATCAAGGAAGTCTCCACCCACTGCTTCAATTGCGAAGAGCAATAAGCAGTGGGTGGGGACTTCCTTGTATCAGGAGGGGTACAAGCCCCTCCTGATAAACTGCGAAGCAGTTATTTGGTTATGAGCAAGTAGCGAAGCGGACTGCTGTCAATTCTGGCTGCCGTATTGCTTGCAGAGCGCAATAAACGCATTCATGTTCGGCGTCAGATATTTGCTTTTGTGATAAATGATGTTTAATCCGCGTTTCAGCTCTTGCTCCAGTTCCGGCGTCAGCGGAATGCGGCTGACAATGCCGTCTTGGATATCGCGTTCAACAAGAAGGCTTGGGAGAATGGCAACGCCGAGTCCTTCCGCAACGGCATGGACAAGTGCTTCAGTGCTGGAGCTTTCCCAGAGCGGATGAACGGAAACCTGATGAATGGAAAAACAGGCATCCAGAATATCACGGCCGGCGCTGCCTTTTTCACGCATTAGAAAGGGGTATTCTGCCAGTTCCTCAAGGGAAACGCAGGGCTTTTGAGTTAGAGGGTGAAATGGAGGCACAATGGCGCACAGGGAGTCCTGCATAAAGGGAATGCATCGGATATCCGGCTGATCGGATTGAATTTCGATTAGACCAAGATCAATGCTCCCTGCAGATAGACGGCGCATAATATCGGCGGAGTTGCTGACAAATGATTCGATCTGAAGGTCGGGATGCTCATTCTGAAACTGACGGATCAGTACCGGCAGGATGCAGGTTCCGATTGTAATACTGCTTCCGATCCGGATGGTTCCGTGCGCGTCCCAGTTTTTCATGGTATTTTCCATATCAGAAAACAGAGAAGTAATATGAACTGCGTAGCTGTAGAAGCGTGTGCCGGCTTCGGTTGGAAAAATCCGTCTTCCAATCCGCTCAAATAAACGGATTCCATAGTAATCCTCCAGCTCCCGGATAGCCAGGCTGACGGACGGCTGGGCCAGATGCAGGTCATCTGCCGCTTTTGTAATGCTGCTGCGGCGAAAAACAGAGACAAAAATAGTGAGATGGCGAAGCGTCATATGAAATTCCTTCGTTGCAGTTCGGACAAAGTGTAAGCTGCAGCATCCTTTCTTTATATAAGAAAAATAGTATATGTTCAATAGAATAATACTATTTTACTTATAAGTCAAGGTTCGATTATACTGGTAATGGGATCGTGGGATTCCAATTAAAAATGTGTGTTCAAAATCAGCTGCAAAAGCAGATATATAAGAGATTTCGGGAACACATTAAATGTACTCTCGGAATCTTTTTGTGCTTGATTTTACGAGAAAATTTTTTGCCAGATGTGTTCAAATTTTTGAGGCGTACGCGGTGCGTACGTTGATAAAATTTGAACGCGGCTGGCGGAAAATCGGCCGTAAAAGCAAGTGCAGAAAAGACTCCGAGAGTACATATTAATAAAAAGGGAGGAAGAAATGGAGAAACATCAGCCGGCGAAAGTCGGGAACAGCTGTCCGGAAGGCTCAGGCGGGCAGCAGACAGAAATACGGGAAAGTCAGGAAAAACAGGAGGCGAAAAGCCGAGGCCAGGTGTTGATCCGGCTGTTTTTATCGACATTGTATCTGAGCGCGTTCACATTTGGCGGCGGCTATGTCATTGTGACGCTGATGAAAAAGAAGTTTGTGGATGAGTATCATTGGATCGGGGAAGATGAAATGCTGGATCTGATTGCAATTGCGCAGTCGTCGCCGGGCGCAATCGCGGTAAATGGAGCAATTGTTGTCGGGTATAAGCTTGCAGGCATGATTGGCGCGATTACAGCGATTATTGCCACCATTATTCCACCGTTTGTGATTATTTCAGTGATTTCCGCATTCTATAATGCATTCCGGGATAATGTGCTGATCAGCCAAATGCTGGAGGGAATGCAGTCGGGAGTCGGCGCGGTCATTGCGTCGGTTGTGTGGGATATGGGACTTGGCGTTGTGAAGGAGAAAAATACCGTTTCTATCATTATTATGATTCTGGCGTTTCTGGCTTCTTGCGTATTCGGCATTAACGTGGTATATATCGTATTGTGCGGAATCGCGGTGGGAATTGTCAGGACTCTGATTGGAAAAAGGAGGAACGGAAAATGATTTTTCTTCAGTTATTTTTGAGCTTTCTCCAGGTCGGAATGTTCAGCTTTGGAGGAGGATATGCGGCGATGCCGCTGATTCAGGAACAGATTGTTACACAGCATGGATGGCTGACGATGAGCGAATTTACCGATCTGATTACCATTTCGCAGATGACGCCGGGACCGATCGCGGTCAATTCAGCGACCTTTGTCGGCATTAAAATTGCAGGAATACCTGGCGCGTTTGTCGCGACGCTGGGCTGCATTCTGCCATCCTGTATAATTGTCACGCTGCTTGCCCGGTTGTATCTGAAATACCGGAATATGGCTGTTCTGCAGAGTGTGCTGGGGTCTTTGAGACCGGCTGTTGTGGCAATGATTGCGGGCGCCGGAGTTCTGATCTTGAAAAGTGCTTTCTGGGGCGATTCCGGAACGGTTTCATTGTCTGGAACGCAGTGGAACATGGTTGCTATTTTTGCGGTAAGTTTTGTGCTCCTGAAGAAGGCAAAATGGAATCCGATTCTTGTTATGGTACTGGCAGGTGTGATGAAAGCGGCGGTTTCACTGGTCGGTCTGTAATGGTAACTGTTTGCAAATTTAGACGAAACAAGATTCCGAGAGCACATTATGCAGATAAGGAGGGACAATATGGGAAGTTTTCGGTTTGGCATTTTTGGAGCAGGAAAAATTGCAGTGAAGTTTTGCGAAGCAGTACGACTGACTCCGGGCGGTGAAATTGCCGCAGTTGCAAGCAAGAGTATGGAACGGGCGCAGGAATTTGCCCGGAAAGAAGGTATTGCGCACGGATATGACGATTATGAGGAGCTGCTGAAAAAGGAACAGCCAGACTGTGTTTATATTGCGGTAACGCCGAATGACCATTATCGGCTGACTATGATGTGCTTGAAACACAAGATTCCGGTGATCTGCGAAAAAGCGATGTTTCAGAACAGCCGGGAGGCAGAAAGTGCATTTTCACTGGCGAAAGAAATGGGAACATTTGTGATGGAGGCAATGTGGAGCCGGTTCCTTCCGGCAAACCGGACGGCAAAACAGTGGCTTATGGAGGGCAGAATCGGGGAACCGAAGGTCGTTCAGTGCATGATCGGATTTGCCGCGCCACAGGGAGACGAAAATCGGTACCGGAATCCGACGCTAGGAGGCGGAGCGGCGAAGGATGTAACGGTATACGCGTATGAGCTGACCGATTGGATGCTGGAACAGAAGATGCAGGACTGCGCAGTAACGGCAGTATTTGGCTCGACTGGTGTAGATCTGACGAATCATATATCAATCCGGTATGAACGGACGCTCGCAGATCTTCTGACAAGTTTTGAAGCACCGCTGACGGAACAGATGGTAATTTACGGAATAGATGGGAGAATTGAAATTCCCCATCCGCATTTTGCTTCGGAATGCTTCCTGTATGGTGCAGATAAGAGCATGAAAGTGCATTTTACAGATACAGAAACAAAAAATGGATTTGTCTATGAAATTCAGGCGGCAATGGAAGCAATTCGGGCAGGAAAGATTGAATGCAGCATGATTCCGCATCAGGATACGATTGCGTGCGCGCAGCTGTTTGACCGAATTGAAGCTCAGAAAACGAAAGATTGAATGAAAATCGGGTGAAGTCTCTCAAAAACGGCCGGATGAATGGAAACAAAGCGGAAAGACAATCGGAAAGTTATGGACATAAGCTGGGTATAAGCGATTCTGGACGTATATGAGAATAAAAAGGAGGAGCGAATGAATATACGGTGGGATGCAGAAGGATACCGCGATAATTTTGCGTTTGTGCATCAGTATGGTGAAAGTGTACTAGAACTGATAAAAAGCAATCCGGGAGCGCTTGCAGTGGACATTGGATGCGGAAATGGGGCGTTAAGCTGTAAGCTGGCAGAGCGCGGATACCGGGTCATAGGGATTGATGCCTCGGAAGAGATGCTGAAAACAGCGGAAGCACTGCATCCGGAGCTGAACTTTCAGCAGGGAGACGCATGTAGTGTTCAGCTGAAAGAGAAAGCGGACATTATCTTTTCTAACGCAGTATTTCACTGGATTGATGCGGAAAAACAGCAGCAAATGCTCCAGAATCTGGCAGATCAGCTTAAGGAAGGCGGAGAACTGGTCTGTGAATTTGGCGGGAAGGGCTGTGCGGAAACCGTTCATGCGGCTCTGGAGCGGGCATTTGAACGGAGAGGCTTGAAGTATCGGAGAACGTTTTATTTCCCGACCATTGGAATGTATGCGCCGATGCTGGAAAAAGCAGGATTTCGAGTAGAATATGCAGTCCTGTTTGAACGACCGACGGAACAGAAACAGGAGGACGGACTGAGAGAATGGATCAATATGTTTGTAAAAGTACCGTTTGAGGGCATTTCTGCTCAGCTCAAAGATGAAATAATTTGGGACGCTGAGGCTGAGACAAAGGAAGCATTGTACCATGATGGAAAATGGTATATTGATTATATCAGAATCCGTTTCCGCGCAGTAAAAGAAAAATAAATAGATATTGATCGGATAGCCCCGGAAAACAGCCAACAGCGGTTTTCCGGGGCTATTTTTCTGCGCGGCTGTATTGCTGCTTATAATAAAGTAAATTGTAATGTTTGGTGAGTGAAGGAAAATAGAGAATTGCTTCGAACAAAATAAAAGATTGCGAATGGGAGAGCAATGAAAAACAATTTCGCTAATGCCGCTGAATGGAAAATGTATTTCTGCATATATAGAACAGTATAAAAAAGAAACGAAAAGAACCGAAGCAAGGAAAGAAGAACAGAATAATCATACATAACGGGGATGTGATACCGCGGAAAACGGGAAACGTGTCGAAACAGAAAACGGATGAATATAAAAGAAAGAAAAGAATAAAAAATACGGGAATCTTAAATGAAAATGCTGAAAAAATAGAACAAAAAAGATAAATTATCATAAATAGTAATTGTTATTATATAAAATAGGAATTATTATCATAAGAGAAAAGACAAGAAAATAGTGTACGCCACAGAAAGACACACAAGAAAAGGAAGAAAAGAAAAAAGAAGGGAGAAAAGGGAAAATGAGAGAAAAAGAAGACAGAACATCTTATAAGTGTTTCCTGATAAAGTATATATGGAAAATATATTTCTATATACATAGAAACAAAAGAACGGGTGGATACAAACGGGAAAATACAGATATAACGGAATATAGATGTAATGGATTGTGGAGAGAAGTGATTGTAAACGCAAAAGAACCTGCAAATGCAATAAAACCGTTTTGGTTGGAATAACGGCTGCATTAGCAGGTTCTTTTGAATGCAGAACTCTGAGCGAGGGGCTGTCAGTGCTTTATCCGATCAGGATAATTCTTCTGTCAGTGTGCAGATTTCATCAATGATGCTGCCGATTGTTTCAATGGTATCCAGGAGCGGCGCATTGGTTGTAATGTCAACGCCTGCCATTTGCGCAAGCTCTACTGGTGTCTTGGTGCTGCCGGCTGTCAGTACCTTTTTCCAGTCATCAACAGCGGCCTGTTCTTCGTTCTCAATTCGCTTGCATACCTGAGTGGCAATAGTGAGACCGGCACTGTAGGTGTAGGAATACAGTCCCATATAGTAATGCGGCTGGCGCATCCAGGTCAGAGCCGCATCGTCTGAAATTTCAACGGCATCTCCCCAGAAATCCTGAAGCGTTTTCTTCATAATCTGGTTGAGTGTTTCAGCCTGAACGCTGTCACCGGCATCAATGATCTTATAAACTTCACGCTGATAAGCGGCTTCCATAAGGTGGGTAACAAAGTTGTGATAGTAGGTGTTGCTGATCATGCAGCTTAGTACCCAACGGCGGAAACGTTTGTCCGGATTGGTTTTTAACAGATAATGGGCCATTAGCAGCTCATTCATTGTAGAAGGAGCTTCTACAAAATATGAAGAAACATTGGTATCAAGAATGGACTGCGCATTGTTGCACAGGCGGAAATGTCCGGCGTGTCCGAGTTCGTGAGCGAGAGTGAACACATCTGCCATGCGGTTGTTCCAGCTTAACAGGATATAGGAGTTCTTTCCGTATGGGCTTGCACAGAAGCCGCCAGTCGATTTTCCCTGATTCTGAGCAAAGTCAACCCAGCGGTTTTTGTAAGCTTCCTGAATCATGGAAACATAGCTGTCGCCAAGGATGGAGAGGCCTTTTTCGATATACTGCTTTGATTCTTCGATTGTTACCGATGGATCATACTCCGGATCAACGGCGATCTTCAGATCAGCGAAGGTCATGCGGTCCAGCTTGTGAATTTTCTTCAGCAGGCGCGCGTACTTGCGCATATGAGGCGCGAGCCTGGTGGTAATCAGATCAATCTGGCGGTCATAAAGCTCGCGGCTGACCTGCTGAGGAAACAGAAGATGATCAATAACGGAATCAAATCCGCGGAGGTTTGCTATCGTTTTTTCTGTCTGCACCTGAGAATTGTACGCTGCAGCGGTTACATTTTCATATTCTTTTATTTTTTTTGAAAATGCGGTGAATGCGCTGCGGCGTACCGCAGTATCCGTTTCATATTCATAATTATCCTCAAAGAGAGAATAACCAAGAGGGTATTCCTTCCCATTTACAGTAAAGGAATCAAATTTCATGTCGGCCAGCTTTGCCATGTTGTAGACCTGGTAAGGCGCGGAGAAGGTCTGGGACAGAGCGGAGAGCGCACGCTCTGTTTCTGGATTCAGGCGGTGCGCTTTCTGGCGAAGAATCTGAGTCAGAAAGCAGCGGTTAGAGTCAGAACCCTGCATTGCTTCTTTAAGAATATCATCGGCCTGTTCACTGAGTTCGCTTTCAATAAAGGTAAGACGGCTTAGAATTTCAGAGCAAAGATTGCTGATACGGTCATTCCGTGTCTGATTATGAGAATTATAATAATCGACAGAAACGGCAAGATCGCAATAATTTTCAATAAGTGTAATCAGTCGGTAAATCTCCTGATAATCGTCAATACACTGGTTAATAATTGCTGCGTTGTCAAGTTTTCCTTTGTATGACTGTTCCATGCTGAGGCTGAGCGTTTTTGCTTTTTCCGCATCCTGAAGCATTGCTTCTTCTGTCGGATAGATCAGGGATAAATCCCAGGTCAGTTCTACAGGAACGGCGTCACGTTTAGCTAATTCCATAAAAATCCCTTTCTGCCGCAGGAAAGTTCGCGGCTGTTTCTGTTTGCGCTGCTGCCGGGGCCGTATGGAAAATGTACTGCAAAAATATGCGGTCGGATGGCGCGCCGGGAGCTGTTTTTCACAACAGAAACAGTATATCATAAAAGTCTGGAAAAGAGTAGGCCTGCAGCATACGTAGTATCAACTGCAGTATCAGCAAAATCCGCTCCTGTTTGAGCGGTGCATGAACAGAAATATAATTTGCAATGTAAAATGCAGATGTCGTAAGTGACCGCTGCAGGCGTGAGAATGTGCAAAGCCTATTCTTTGTTCTATAAAATCAATTTCATATTTTATATCACCAGGCTTTTTTCAGCAACAGAAAAAGTACCATATTTTGCTTTGCAAATATGGGTTTTAACAAATCAAGGAAGTCTCCTGCTTCAATTGCGAATATCCGCGTGACCTTTTTTGAAAATGCGGATAAGAGTCTGTAGTGTGCAGATCAGAGATAGGTTATGTGTTTCAGCAAAATAAATTTTGAGGAACGGCGCAGAAGCGGCATAGACGTTAGAAATGCTTGCCAGACGTTTGCCAAAACGATATAATGAAAGAAAGCCTGCGCGCAAATTTTGAAGAGAAGGCAGAAAAGTACAAGTGCAGAGCGGAAAGGACAGAGGATGTTATGAAGAAAGAAGAAATTAATATCAGAGATCCGTTTGTGATGCTGACAAACGGGGTGTACTACATGTATGGAACCAGAGGAGCGCACTGCTGGGGAGAGGATGACGGTCTGGATTGCTATTACAGCGAGGATCTGGAGAACTGGACCGGGCCAGTTGAAGTATTTCATAAGCCGGAGGGCTTCTGGGCGGATCGGAATTACTGGGCACCGGAGTGCCATCAGTACCAGGGCGCATATTATATTTTTGCTTCCTTTAAAAATAATGAAAAGAGACGCGGAACGCAGATTCTGAAGTCGGACAGCCCACTTGGGCCTTTCCATGTGCACAGCCAGGAGCCGGTGACTCCTGCAGACTGGGAATGCCTGGATGGAACTTTTTATGTATCGCCGGATGGAACACCGTATGTGGTATTTTGCCATGAATGGGTACAGATCGGAACCGGAACGGTCTGCGCAAGACAGCTTTCCGCAGATCTGACACATCCGGTAACGGAGCCAAAGGTATTGTTTGAAGCGTCGGAAGCACCATGGATCCGTTCCGTAAATCCATCGGAAAAGAACCGGATTGAAGGTGTAGAAAATTATTATGTAACAGATGGTCCGTTTATGCACCGCTGCAAGGATGGGACGCTTTTGCTTCTGTGGTCAAGCTTTGGCTCCGAGGGATATACTGAGGCGATTGCGCGCAGCGAAAACGGAGATATCACCGGTCCATGGAAGCAGGAAGAAAAGCTGCTGTTTGAAAAGGACGGCGGACACGGTATGCTGTTCTGGTCTAAGGAAGGAAAGCTGTATCTTGTTCTGCATACGCCGAACAAGCATCTGGAGGAGCATCCGGTATTCTATGAAATCAAAGAGGAAAATGGAACGCTTGTGAAGCTGTAATAAAAGGGTAATTACTGTTTGCAAAATGGGTGCACTGTTTCACTTGAGTACCTGACGCATATCGTCCGGAAGCGGGGCGGTAAAGATCAGCGGTTTTCCTGTGACCGGATGCGGAAAGGCCAATTTCCAGGCATGCAAGGCCTGTCTGGAGATAGCAGAACGGTCGCCAGGATTGTAGAGATAGTCGCCAATCAGCGGGAAACCGATTGATTTCATGTGAATCCGGATCTGATGGGTACGGCCTGTTTCCAGAATGACGGAAAGCAGACTGTACCCATTTTTGAATGTAAGCGTATGGTAATGAGTGATGGCAGACTCTCCCTGTTCGTAATCCACCATCCGCTCAATGACGACGCCGGGGCGGCGGCCAAGCGGCGCGTCGATGGTGCCTTCCGGCGGAACGACGGTTCCGCGGACAATTGCGAGATATTCCCGTCGGATGGCATGGCGGACTGCCATATCAGACAAAATGGCAGAGCTTAATGCATTGCGTGCGATGACGGTCAGGCCGGAGGTATCGCGGTCGAGTCGGTTTGTGCAGCGGAAGACAAATGGAATATGCCGTTCCTGATAGTACCAGGCAAGCGCGTTGGCAAGGGAGTTGTCCGGATTGGCTTTTGAGGGATGGATCGGCATACCAGCCGGTTTATTTATAATAAGAATATCTTCGTCTTCGTAACGAATGTCGAGTGGAAGCGGGGACGGAATGACGGTTTCTGAGGGAGTGTCTTCGGGGATGGAGGCGGAGAGAATATCACCGGGCATTAGATGATCAATCAGGCGGCAGGGGGATCCGCTGCGAAGCAGACTTCCTTCCGTATGTTTCATGCGAAGAAGAAGCGGGCGGGAAAAGCCGTGCCGGAGAAGGAACTGCTCGGCGCGCAAACCGGAGTCCTCCGGAGAAATCAGATAAGTAAGCGTACGCATAGGAACCTCCTGGGGATTGTGTTCTGATAATCTATTTTAGCACAGTTGTCAATGGGGAAACGAATTGGTTGGTTATTGAAAACAAAAATGTCGAAAATGAACTGGTTTTATTTCAGATAAAAAAATAAAATAGGAAAATGGAGAAAGAAGATATGATAAGCATCAGGGAATATGAAGATAGAAAAACAGAGGAGCGGGGATGGACAGACGCATTTTCGGCAGCAGTTGCCCGCTTGGAATCAGAAGGCGGCGGAACGCTTAGTGTTCCGGCGGGACGATATGAGACATTTCCGATTGAATTAAAGAGCAACATGACGCTGTACCTGGAAAGCGGAGCGGAGCTTGTGTTTATTCAGAGAAGTGAGGGCTTTCCGGTAATCCGGTCGGAGTTCGAAGGACGGGACAGCTCCGTTTACATGTCCTGTATTTACGCAAAGAACGCGGAGAACGTAACGCTTTGCGGACATGGCACGGTCAACGGACAGGGAGAGTACTGGTGGAAGCATATGCGCGAGCTTCCGTACGGCAGACCATGTCTCATTTGCTTTGAACATTGTAAGCACGTAAAGATTCTGGATGTAAAGCTTACAATGTCTCCAGCATGGACGGTGCATCCGCTGTACTGCGAGGATCTGGAGGTAAGAGGAATCAGTATCCGAAACCCGTGGAACTCTCCGAATACAGATGGAATTAACCCGGACGGGTGCCAGAATGTCCGGATTGCAGATTGCTTGGTAGATGTAGGAGACGACTGCATTACGCTGAAATCCGGAACGGAAGAGACGCCGGAAAAGCAGCCCTGCGAGAATATCACAATTACAAACTGCAATCTGGTTCATGGTCATGGCGGCGTAGTCATCGGAAGCGAAATGAGCGGCGGCGTGCGGAATGTCACGATCACAAACTGCGTCTTCCAGGATACGGACCGGGGAATCCGCGTAAAGACAAGAAGAGGCAGAGGCGGAGCCATGGAAAGCGTGCTGGTTTCCAATGTTATGATGGAGCGCGTGCTGTGCCCGTTTGTCTTTAACATGTATTACCAGTGCGGCGCGCAGGGAACCAGCTATAAGGAAAAAACACCGCATGAGGCAGATGAAACGACACCGGTAATCCGTAACATATTCATTCAGAACTGTCTGGTGAATGACGCGAGAGCAGCGGCTGGTTTCTTTTATGGTCTGCCGGAAATGCCGGTTGAAAACGTTTCGATTTCTGATTGCCGTATCCGCATGATGGAAAATTCAGAGGGAGGTCAGCCGGCTATGATGGAAGACTTTCCGGATATGGCGGGCGAAGGAATCTTTATGCGGTTCGCGAAGAATGTAAGCTTCCGGAATGTACAGGTTGAAAATTATAAAAACCTATCCGGAGCCAAGGAGGCATGGGATCTGGATGAGACAGTTTCTGTGATCCGGTAAGATACTGCATCCGGCAGCCGGGATTCCGAGAGTACATGAAATGAAAAGGGGGGATTTTGTTTATGAAATATCCAATTGAACGAGGGCTGCAGTGCGCGGCAAAGAATATTCCGTTTTCGCCGGTACTGTGCCGACTGTCTCAGAAGCTGCATGAAAAGCTGCACCGGCCGTTTGCCGCGCCGGAAGGCGTGACGGTGACAATGGAAACATTTCATGGATTTCAGGGACTGCCGTTTGAGGTAATGGTGATTACGCCGGAGGGACGGATGCCGAGCAGTCCGGCGATTCTGGATCTGCATGGAGGAGCGTTTGGCTATAAAGCGGCGGAATATCAGCTGATGTATGCCTGCAAGTACGCGAAGGAAACAGGCTGTATTGTCTTTTTTCCGGATTATCATTTGCTGCCGGATTATCCGTATCCGGCAGCGTATGAGGACGCGATGGCAGTATATCGTGAGATTTCCGCAGAAAGAAACCGCTGGGGCGTACGTCCGGACCGGATCCTTGTCGTTGGGGACAGTGCAGGCGGCGCACTAGCTGCCGGTGTCTGCAATCATGCGGAGAAGGAAGGCCTGCCGGCGCCGTGTTTTCAGATGTTGCTTTACCCGGTTCTGGACTGCAGGATGGAAACGGAGTCGATGCGCAATTTCCCGGATACGCCGGTATGGAATGCGAAGAATAACCGGAAGATGTGGGAGCTTTATCTGAAGGACGTGCCACTGGAGCAGTGGATGGAGGCGTCCCCGATGCAGAATGAGCTTCCGATGAGGCTTCCGGCAACCTATATTGAAACGACGGAGTTTGATTGCCTGCATGATGAGGCGATTGCGTATGCCAGAAGGATACGGCCGCTCGCAAAGTCCGTTACGGTTGAGCAGACTATCGGGACGATGCATGGATATGATATGGTAACAGACAGCCCGATGGTGCGGGAACAGGTGCAGGTTCGGATCGACGCACTGAAGAGGGCTTCACGGCATTAACACGTGTTTGAAAATTGCTGCAGAATTTGGAAAGAAGTGTCGGATCAGGTAACTTTTAAAAAAAGTGACAGGATAGGGAACTTGTCAGCAAAAAGAAGATTGTTTAAAATCTAACAATGAATGTGTATTCATATTCCGTTGCTGCCTGCGCGAGGTGCAAGCAGTAACATAACGTCAACTGCAGCAGAATGGAACACGTTTCCAGAAATGAAAACTGCATGCCGGGCTGCAGCTTGAAGCACTTTCATTGATTTAGGAGGGACAGCATGTCTGAAATTAATATTGCAGGACAGCAGCCGGTCAGCGATGAGTATCTGGAGAAGATGGACGCGTACTGGCGTGCTGCGAATTATCTGGGAGCTGCACAGCTTTATCTGCTTGATAATCCTCTGCTGCGCGAACCGCTGAAAATGGAGCATGTTAAGAAAAAGATTGTCGGCCATTGGGGAACGGTTCCGGGACAGAATTTTGTTTATGTACATATGAATCGTGTGATCAAGAAGTATGATCAGGATATGATTCTGATTTCCGGTCCAGGACACGGCGGAAACTTTTTTGTTGCAAACACCTATCTTGAGGGAACCTACAGTGAAGTATATCCGAACATTGGTGAGGATATGGACGGACTGAAGAAGCTCTGTAAGCAGTTTTCCTTTCCGGGCGGTATCTCCAGCCACGTTGCTCCGGAGACTCCGGGATCGATCAACGAGGGCGGTGAGCTCGGTTATTCTCTGGCTCATGCATTCGGCGCTGTATTTGATAATCCGGATCTGATTGCTACCTGTATCGTCGGCGATGGTGAGGCTGAGACCGGCCCGCTTGCGACTTCCTGGCAGTGCAACAAGTTCCTGAATCCGGTAAGTGACGGAGCGGTTCTGCCGATCCTTCATCTGAATGGCTACAAGATCAGCAATCCGACTATTTTTGCCCGCAACACCCATGAAGAGGTTGAACACTTCTTTGACGGATGCGGATGGAAGCCGTATTTCGTTGAGGGAAGCGATCCGATGGAGATGCATCGTAAGATGGCAGATACCCTGGATCAGGTTATGGACGAGATCAAGGCAATCCAGAAGAACGCAAGAGAGAATAACGATACGACCAGACATAAGTGGCCGATGATTGTTTTGCGTACACCGAAGGGCTGGACTGGTCCGAAGGAAGTAGACGGAAAGCAGATCGAGGGTTCCTTCCGCGCGCATCAGGTTCCGATTATGATGGATAAGCCGGAGCATCTGCAGATGCTGAATGACTGGCTGAGAAGCTATCATCCGGAGGAGCTGTTTGATGAGAACGGCAAGCTGATTCCGGAGCTGAAGGCATTGGCTCCGACCGGTGACCGCAGAATCGGTTCCAACCCGCACGCAAACGGAGGAAAGCTGCTGCGTGATCTTCGTCTCCCGGATTTCCGTGAGTATGGTATCGATATTCCGAAGCCGGGCGCAGTAGAGGCTCAGGATATGATCGAGCTGGGCGGCTTTGTAAGAGATATCTTCAAGCTGAACATGGACTCCAGAAATTTCCGTATCTTCGGACCGGATGAGACTATGTCCAACCGTCTTGGCAAGGTATTTGAAGTAACAAACCGTGACTGGAACGATGAGAAGCTTGACAGCGATGAGTTTCTGGCTGCTGATGGCCGCGTTATGGATTCCATGCTGAGTGAGCATATGTGCGAGGGATGGCTGGAAGGTTATCTTCTGACTGGACGTCATGGCTTCTTCGCAAGCTATGAGGCATTCATCCGTGTTGTTGACTCTATGTGCGCACAGCATGCAAAGTGGCTGAAGGTCTGCAACCAGCTGCCGTGGAGACAGTCCATTGCATCCCTGAACCTGATCCTGTCTTCCAATGTATGGCAGCAGGATCACAACGGATTTACCCATCAGGATCCGGGCTTCCTGGACCACATCGCGAACAAGAAGGCAGACGTTGTACGTCTGTATCTGCCGCCGGACACCAACTGCCTGCTGTCCTGCTTCGATCACTGCATCCGCAGCCGCGATTATGTCAACGTGTTGGTAACTTCCAAGCATCCGAGACAGCAGTGGCTGACCATGGAGCAGGCTGTAAAGCACTGCACACAGGGTATCGGCATCTGGGA
>CAJMMH010000031.1 GCA_905214365.1 uncultured bacterium | reverse complement strand
CTAACTTCTAGACCCCCGTCGAAACCAGTACAACCCCTTAACTCATCTATCAGCGATGTCTGCGTGAACAGGCATATTCGTTTCGTAAGGAAACTGGTGCTAACGAAAGTATTAATATTATAATGGATATCAACAGAAATGTCAATTGAAAATTTAGACCCCTCATCCCTCAAAAACAGTCTCTTAAAAGCGGCAATTCACGCAAAGCGTCTGGACGCAGCTGTGAATACTGTTTGCGCACCCATCCATGGTTCATCTATATCCTGACCATCAAGCATATGGTTCCGACTGACATTCAGCGCCTGAAACAATTTCCTCACAGGAAATTCACGGTATTGCGTTTCCAGATATGAAATAGATCCGGTATCGGTGTCACAGTAAGCTGCCATGCCATGAAAATATTTGGTGAAGGAAGCCAGACAGGCATCCGGATACTGTTCCGGATCGAAGGAAAGAATATGCTCAATGATCCTCCTTGAGAAGGAAACGATATCCAGGCAGAAGCAATGCGGGGAAATAAACCGCAGACGGATGCCCCACTCTCCGGATGTGCAGACAGCACAAGGAACTCCATCCATTTTTCCGGTCATGATCGGTACATGAACTGCGCCAATCAGACCGGCAATATAAGAAATGCTATTGACCAATGAAAAACACGATGTATCATAACTTGCAGCCATTCGTTCCAACCCTCCTGTCTGGAGCGTGTTAAAAAAAGACCTTCTGCAAATTGTGACGTGCAGATTGTGGAACAATTTTTCAAACACGCTCCGGAAATGTATTCTTCGGAGTCCCCAAATACAGGGACTCCGGATCACGCAGATATCGCTCAGATTCCGATTATCTTCCTCTGACTAATTTAAGAATTGCTGACAACAGCAGCAGGAATCCACCTCCGAGCATTCCAAGTCCACGGAACCCGCTGTAGTCTTCAATTCCAAGAATAACAGTCGGACTTGACTCCTTTGCAGTCTCCTTCTGTCCGGATGACTCGGACGATGAAGACCCGGCTGATGCTCCAGGATCCGCAGCAGTGCTTTCCACTGTCGCAGTGGAAGATGCCTCTTCCCCATTTACAGTTGTCTCGCCGCCTGCCGCATCGCTGGTTTCTTCGCTGTCTCCTGCATCTGTGGTTTTCTCTGCTTCTGTCGGATCTTCCGCTTCCGTGATTTCCTCCTCAGCGGTCGGTTCTTCTGTTTCTGTGGATTCCTCAGCATCTGTTGTCTCTTCCGCTTTTGTTTCATCAGACTCCGTACTGTCAGCGTCGGTTTCGCCATTTTCAGTACTGTCATCCGAGCTGCTCTCCGCAGGATCTGTTTCCTCGCTGCTGTTTTCCGTTTCCTCCGGTGAACTTTCCTCTGGTGTACTTTCTTCCGGCTGATTGATCGCCGCATTGTAGGCGTCCTGGGCAATTGCCTCATCTGCAAGCGCCTGCATGTATTCCTGCTCTGCCTGCTTTACCAGTTTTCCCTGGACCTGGCAGGTTTCCTGGGCCGCTGCTGCGTCTTCGGCCGCAAGTGCGCTGGCTGCTTTTGCCTGCGCATAGTTCCGGATCAGACCGTTGATTGCTTCGTTTTCCGGGTTATCTGCCGAAAGCTCATCGCCATTTTCCCAGTCGCATGCAAGAAGATCGTCCAGCTTCTCCTGATACATCGCCTCAGTATTGATTGCGTCTTCCAACCGCTTTTTGCACTCTTTGGCATAGATGGACGCTTTCTCACAGGCTTCTTTTGCTGCTGCCGCGCGTTCCTTTGCAGTTTCATACGCCTGTTTTGCATGAATAACGGCCTCATAGTGTTCCTTTACCTGGTTGTAAGCTGCCTGCGCTTCTTCTGCCTCTTTTGCGGCCGCCTGCCTCTCTGCCTGGCGGATCTTCAGGGTTTCCGATAATGCCTCTGCGTTCTGTTCTGCTTCTGCCTGCTCTAAACGCTTCTGCGCAAGCGTTTCTTCTGCCTGACGGATGATTTCTTCCTGCTGCGTGATTGCGGCTGCCGCGCGCTTCTGTTCCTGTTCTGCGTTTTCGCGGTCTGCTTCTGCCTGTTTTACCGCCTGCTCATAAGAAGCCGCCTGCTCTCCTGCTTTCTTCGCCGCATTTTCCGCGTCCTGCTCTAATGCCAGACGGTTTTCCAGTTCCTGCTTCTTTGCTTCCGCCGTCTGATCTGCCATTGCAGCTGTCTGCTCTTTTTCCACTACCGCTGCCTGGGCTTCTGCAACAGCATTCTGCGCAAGCTGTACCTGCTCTTCCGCAGCCTGCAGTTTTGCCTCTGCCTCTGCTGCCGCCTGTTTTGCTGCTGCCGTTTCTGCTTTCTTCTGCTCATATTGTGCTGCTGCTTGGGCAGAAACTGCCTTCATCTGTTCCAGATATGCCTGTGCATCGGAAACTGCCGCCTGTGCCGCCGCCAGTTCCTGCGCCCTCTGTACCTGAACTGCGAGCTGGTTCTGCAGCTGTTCCTGCGCTGCTGCCAGAGCGATGTCCGCGCCTCCGGTTATGGAATCGCAGTACGCCAAAAAACGGGCCTCATAAGCTTCCACACTCATAGCATTTGCGTCATGCCATGTGAATGTCTGCGTATATGTTGTCCAGCGGTGCATCGTTTTTCTGGTACAAATCGCAAATCCGGTAGACATGTAATCGGAACTGATGATGTTGAAATAATGTCCTGCTTCTCCAGCATTCCCGGTTGACTCGTACAATGCTTTTTCTTCATCATACCACTGGACAAATGGATCAGATCCAAAATTCCAGGCACAGTTTTCTCCAATCATAGAAAACTGCAGCGCGTGTCCAATCACCGTATCTGAGTAATTTGCGTCCGCCTGTGCCATCGCCATCAACCGGTCGCTGACCATCAGCGGTGCAAGGCCATGCTGGCTTCTGAGCTCATTGCAGCGTTTCAGCCACTGAATGGTTACTTTCATATTTTCCAGACTTGTCGCGTCCGTTGGGTCTCCCTTGATTGTTTTTGAAGCATAGGTGGACTGTGTGAGCGCATTCAGTGCGTCCGTTGCGCCCATCGCATCAAAGAATGCAAAGCTTCCGTCTGCCAGCTTCTGCTGTGCCGCTGCCTTTTCCGTTTCTGCCGCGCTGACTGCTGCCTGTGCAGCTGTTACCGCATTATCTGCGTCAGCCTTTGCGGCTGCCGCCTGATCAGCTGCCGCGCATGCGGTATTCAAGTTGGCTGTCGGCTGGGCAAGCGCCTGCTCTGCATTCACAGCTTGCTGCGCGGTTTCTTCCTGCTGTATGGCTGCTTCTGTCGTGCGGTTTGCTTCTTCAAGCTGTATTTTGACGGCATCCGCATTCTGCTGCTTCTGTGCGAGTGTCCCTTTTGCCGCCTCCAGCTGTGCCTTCTGATCGGCTTCCTCCTGTTTTGCCTGTTCCAGCTTTGTCAGCTGCTCTGTATATGCCTGCTCCGCATTCTCGCGATTCTTTCTTGCCTTTTCGAGTGCTGCAGTCATTTCTTCCGCTTTCTGTTGTGCCTCTTTATACGCTTCCGATTCCAGGGCTTCCTGCGCATCAGACAGCTGTTTCTCTGCCTCCTTCAGCTGCTCCTTCGCTGTGCTTTCTGCCTGCTTTGCGTTTTCAAGCGCTGTTTTTGCCTCTGATACTGCCGCCTCTGCTTGTGCACGTTCCTGACTGGCAGCAGTAAATACATCATTGGCTGTCTGGAATGCATCCTGTGCTTCCTGTGCCTGCTGTGCTTTTTCTGCGGCCTTTGCCTGCGCCGCTTTTGCTGCTGCTTCGTGTTCTGCTGCCGCTTCTTCTGTTGCATCCTTAAACTCCGAAGAAATAGACTGATAAGTACGCTCTGCCAGTGCCTCATCTTCCTTCATCTCCGTCAGGTGGTTCTGCGAATCCAGAACTGCTTGATCCGCCGCGTCTTTTTCCTCCTTCGCTCCTGATACTGCTTCCTGCCCGGCACGCAGTCCCTGCTCCAGTTCCATCTGCCGCTCTCCAAGCATCTGTCCGGCATCGATTTTCGCAGTTTCCGCCGCCTTTGCCTGTGCTTCATACACCTGATCCGCAGCTGCCTTAGCCGCATCTGCTTCCTGCAGCTTCTGTTTTGCATTATCCAACTGCTCCTTGGTCTGCCTCGTATGCTCTTTCGCTCGTTCCAGGTTCTCTTTCGCTTCTTCTGCGCTTCCTGCCGTTGCTGCATCCGAAACATCCTGGATCTCCATACAAATTCCTTCACTGGATTCTGCTGCCGTTTCAGCCGGTGCTGTCTGAATCATTCCATTTGCGAAAATCGCTGCCATTGCTATTGATGTCATAAACTGTCTCTTCTTCATATTCTTCTCCTCCTGATTGTTCCCATGAGCTTTGCTCAGTCTGTACATTCTGAGCGGCTGTTTCTTTTTATGGCTTTAGTATAGTTTTACTGGTTTTCCATTTAATCGAACAATGATTGACGGAGAATTTTCCACATGGTACAATAACAACAGTGTGGAAGATTTTTCAAACATGCTCTAATGTACTCTCGGAATCTTTTTGTGCTTGATTTTACGAGAAGATTTTTTGTCAGATGTGTTCAAATTTTTGAGGCGTACGCGGTGCGTACGTTGATAAAATTTGAGCGCGGCTGGCGGAAAATCGGCCGTAAAAGCAAGTGCAGAAAAGACTCCGAGAGTACATTCTATGGAAAGGGGACACCAATGAAAGTAAAAAAAGAATGCTCAAAGGAAGAACGCAGGAACCAGATCCTTGCCTATCTGCGCAGCCATGAAACAGTCTGCCGGACGGAGCTTATGGAACAGTTTTCAATCACAAAGGCAACGCTTTCCACAGACCTCAGCGCATTGGAGGCGCTTGGCAATCCGATTGAGAAGGTTTCACGCGGCGTTATCCGTCTGGCGATGCCAGTGCCCTCTGGCTATCATGCAGAATCGGAATGCGCAGGGGAAATTCCGGCAAAGATCTCCGGCTCTGAAATCCGTCAGTGGATTATTCTTTATCTTCTGAATCAAAGCGCAGTGCCGCTTTCCCGCAGCCGTCTGGAAAAAGAATATTCAAATATCATTCTAGGCGATGAATACAGCGAATCCTTTCTCCAGTCTGCGTTTCAAAAAGCGCTTCATACATTAGTCGAAAGCGGTTTTATCGAGCATCTTCGTCATAACAGTGACCGTCTTCACGATACCTACCGCCTGACAACCCAGGCTCCGGTTATCTGGACCATCAACAGCACAGTATTAGAACAGTTTTATGAAAAACAGCTCATCTATCACCAGACAACGCCTGTACAGCCTGCCTTTAAGAGCTTTGAAAAGAAGGTGGATTTCTTTGTAAACAGCGGAATCAGCCAGCCAGAAATGCCTTATTATACCCATGGCCGCACCAATCTGCTTCCCAAGGAAGAAAAGCAGAAGCTGCTTCAGCTTCAGATGCAGCCTTATCAGACCAGGCAGCTGCGTATTTGTTTCCGATCCGGAAAAGGCGGGCTAGGACAGATTCTGTTTTCAGTTGGACTATGCGTATACAGCATGGATAAAAACCGGTTTTATCTGCTTGGAGAAACTTCCGGGAGAAAAGTCATACTCCGTATGGACCGGATGTTATCGTTTGAGGCATCCGAAGAACCGAATCTGATCTATCATTCGCAGGAATACCGGCAGATTTATGATGAAATGTTTTCCATTTCCATCGATGACCCGGTTAAGGTGCGGATTCGTTTTCAAAGAATCTATGGAATTGAAGAAAAAGTGGAATTGCTGAAATCGATGAGAAAAAAGGCGGTTCTGACCTATACGGAGAAAGAACTGATTTATGAAGATACGATCCGGGGACTGCCGGATTTTTCCGGTTATCTCCGGCGCTTCGGACGCAGTGTACTTGTCGATGAACCGACTGAATTAAAAGAAAAGATGATTAATTCCGCGAAACGGACAATTTCACGCTATGAAGAAATCCTGTATTCATCATGTAAGGAGGAATCTGACTTCAATGAACCGTGATTATACGCGTATTTCAAAAGTATTTCAGGATCTTGGCTGCTTAATTTCAATCCTTGCCAACGATACGGTATCCGCAACAATTCAGGAAATCAGCATCATTCTTTCCATGCCTGTGTTCCGAGTCCGTGAACTGATCATCCAGCTTGCTCGGTTTGAGGAACTAAAAGGCGCATTGATTATCGAACCCGATGCTTTTCCTGATGAAAATGCCGGTTTTTCTTCCGATCCGGTTTCTGATCCGGATTTCCGTTTTCATATCCGGTCAGGACACTATGATCAACGGGTATTCCGGCCATTTTTGCGGGAAGATGCGTTTATTTCGCGCGGTCAATTTCTGTTTCAGTGTGATAATCCGGAATACCGCATGCTTACATCCCAATATCCGGAATTAGAAAAGGCCATCTCATCCAAGCCGTACTATACGGTGAAAGAATCGCCGTTCACCCCACCGATTGAAAATAAACGGATGACAAAGCTGCTCGAAATAATTAACCAGGCAATTGAATTTGAGCAGCCGATTTCCATGCAATACCAGTCTCCGAATGTTTGTCAGAACCAGGAAATAATATTTTATCCTGTTTTCGTCTATTACAATATGGCAGACAGCCGCATTTACTGCATTGATGGATTCCGATCCGATGACGGCACAAGAAATGCATACAGGCTGGATCGGATCCGGAATGCCGAAATTATGCCGTCCCAAAAGGTGACACTGCCTTCCCATACTCCGTTGACCGTCCAGGAACGGCTGGCGCTTTACTGCTTCTGGGGCGCTCCTGACTTTTATAAAAAATCGCCGGATGAAAAGTTTCATGTAAAGCTGAAAATCTTCAACGAAACGACCAACCTTCTACCGAAAATAAAAGCAGAAACTGCTCATCGGAAATATGGCAGACTTTACCAAATCGGCAACGAATATTTTTATGAGGACGATATCATCGGAAAAAATATCTTTCGATCCTGGCTTCGAAGCTACGGCTCATCTGTTCTTGTCCTGGAGCCTCTGTCGTTAGCAAAAGAAATCTATGAAATGGAACGGCTGAAATTAGAAGTATTTGAAACAGGAGCATTTCTCAATCAATGAAAATCATTTTCTGTTTCAGTCTCTGTTTTCATTTTGTCTTCGAATATCTGCCCGCGGCAGTATAAAACCGCCAGGCTCAGGTCATCGTCGCTGTTTTGGGAAAACTGTGCCTGAAGATTCTGTTCCAGCGCGGCCGCTACCTCCTGCTCGCTGTGTCCGGCAAGCCAACCGCCAATGATTTCCGCTGCCGGAGCAGCCGCACGTGTTTCCCAGTCAACCAGCAGATGTTCGCAGCCATCACTCGAAATCAGCACCCGAAGCGGCAAGTTCGCCATCCCGGTATGGATCCGGAAATGCGCGGCTGCCACATCTTCCGGTTCATTGATAAAGAATGTCTCATTTTTATACTCGCCATTTTCCGGTCCCGACAAAAGCTGCATCGGTGTTTCTGCCTCCTGAATCAGAATAATCCCGTCCCCGATATGTCCGGCAAGCCAGCGGCCGTCCTCATGTACACCCAAAAGCAGGAGGGTACAGTAACCGTCTGCCGGCTCGATGCCGCATTGTCCTAATGCGGTCTGAATCTCCTGAACAAATGACCGCTTCATTTCTTCCGGTGCTGTTTTTGCCAGCTCATACCATTCGTCAAACCGCTCCGGAAGCTGTTTCAGCGTCCATTGTACCGCCTGTTCCGCCGTTTTCTGCGAACAGGGACAACTTCCCGCGCCATCGCTCAGCGCGAGTACACCTACTCCATTTTTCCTGACACAGCCCGCACGGTCCTGACAGGGAAGTCCGGAAAATATATGAGAGGTTCCTTTGACCGCCGCGGCAGCCAATTTGATTTCCATTCGTATTTCCTCCTGCTGCTTTGTATCGACGTACCTGCATCTTGTCAATCGCACGGCACGTTATATTTCTGTTACAGCTGCCGCTGAATTGCTTCCAGTTCAGCATCCCCGGCCATAATGCTTGCCTGGCTTGCCTGAGAGACGCTGCGGCTCAGCATGGAAAAGAAATCCATGATCTTCAGATCCTCCAGCCGGTCTACCTGGCCATCCAATGTAAAATCCTTCAGATTATGGCTTCCATCTCCCATACTGAGACACTTTACCTTCAGCTTACCCTGACGGAGCATGGTCCGCACCGTTTCACTTGCCCGGTCACAGACTGATGGATCGGTTGCGTCTCCATCGCTGATGAGAATCAGCCAGGGGCGATAAAAGGATTTGGACATATCAACCAGCAGCTTTCTATGCCGGTTCAGATTCTCTAATGCCGCCTCAATACACTCACCCATATTGGAATCCGCCTCGTTTGCCTGAATACCCCCGGATTCTTCCAGCATCTCAATTGCTTTCTGGAGCTTTCCATAATCGCAGAGCATCCGGACATGGCTTCCAAAGGAATAAACACAGATTTCTGCCGCATCTGCCGCGCAGATATTATCCGCCATTCCGCGCAGAAACTGCATTACGCCCCGGTTAATTTCTCCAATTCGCTGATTCATAGAATTGGACGCGTCAATGCAGATACAGATTAAAATCCGCGTACTGTTATTTGCGGCCATATCCTTCAGCTTTACGACCATATCGTTCATTCGTTCCATATCATTCATTGTTTCCACCTATCATTCCTTCCAACGATTCATTCTCGCGTCGATTTCTGCCTTTACCATTTGATTGCACGCCGTACAATAAACCGCTTTGCCTTTCTGAATCAGATATTTTTTCTTTTTGATATCAATATCTGCCTTTTTCCCGCACCTTGCGCACGGCATATTCCAACAGGACGGACACACCGCATCGTACTTCAGTGTCTCCTTCAGATGAAGAATCTTCATATTTCCCAGAAACGGTTTCCCGCACACATCGCAGATCATGTTAATCCGCTGCTGCTCCAGTACTCTCAGACGCTGCCCGCAGTCAAAACAATATTTATACTTATCACTTTCATTTTTAGGGACATTAAATATCTTTTTACACAGCGGACAGGTCTTATTCTGGTAGATCGGATTTTCCGGCTTGTATTCATGGTACAGTTCCGGAAACAGTTCATTGCTGAAATTCCGGGTTTTAATCCACTCCTGATACTTGAGCAGATACCGGTTCCATTCTGCAGCGGAAATCCATTTCCACTGACGGAATACCTGATCAAACGCTTCGGTCAGAAATACTGGGAAGTTTTTCCATATCATCCACGCGCTGTGCGAAATTACCCGGTTATCGGTTCTCGCAAACGCGAAATCACCGTTTTTCATTGTCTGAAGAAAGTCCTTATCCGATGTATTGATAAATGGCGACTGTCCGGGATTTAACAGCTTAAACAGAAGAATTGCCAAACAGTAATCCTCCTCTGCTTCAGTACGCATTGCTTGTCCGAACTGCAGCTTTCCGGAAAGGTGCAGACGTTCCGCCATGTTCGGATGTGTATATTCCTCGGTCCCGACCGGACATGGATAATCGAAACACTGGTAGCTGTCACAGTCAACAAAAAATACCTGCCCAACTTTCTTTGGATCGATCAGAATATTTCCAGGATTAATATCCCCAACCAAAATATTTTTTTCGTGAAGCGCCTTCATACCATCTGTAATGGCAATCGCAGTTTTCACCAGATCTTCCCGCTTCCAGTCCGGAAACAGTTTCTGGTGAAGCGTCGGCTTGCCCAGCAGGAAAAGACTTTTTCCAAGCTGTACTGTACCGGATGGAGCCTGCGGCATCAGATAGCCGGCAAATTGACCGCGCTCGTTTAACAGCAGGCTGCACGGCCAGCAGATCCATGGCTCGTTTACCGGATTCTGAAGCATCGCATTCAGTTTTTCATACCGCCTTTTTGTCCGCTGAGCTCTGTAATAAATTTTCGCAACCAGGTTCGAGTGATCAGTCCGGTAAAGAACCCCTTCTCCTCCTGCTGCTTCCTCACCGTTTTCAATCAATGCACCGGTCAGATGTACCGATTCTCCGGTTTCCGTATACAGGCAGGAGGAACCAGTTACCTCTCCGTCAAATGGCAGTACCTCATCCGCTGCCTCTGGTTCTTTTTGTGCTCCATGTACATCTGGCTTTGCTTCTTCCGCTTCCTTGCTTTCCTTGTCATCCGTATTTCGTCCTGCAGTATTTGTTTCGATTTTCAGAACGGCTGCGGCTTCCTGCACTGGCTTCTGCTGCTTTGAGCTCTGCGGCTTCGGCATGGATTGAAACAATTCCGGGCGTGCTTCTGTCTGTTCAAAGTGATTCAGCACCTGTTCACGAATCGTATTCTTTACCAGTTCCTTCCCGGCCGGAATCGGCAGCATCTGAGGAAAGATGCGGATTCCGTCAAAGACACGACCGACAATACAGAAACGATTCTTGCTTTTTAGAATTTCATCAACCAGATGAACCGCTTTTCCGCAGGTGAGGATGCAAAGTCGGGTTTTATAATGAGACGCGGCATATTCCGCAAGCGCCAATTCCGTATCCTTCCCCGGAACTGGAATACCAACGAAGGAAAGATATCCGTTCTTACTCAGGTGATCAACCAAAAAGTATGCAGCATGATCCTGCTTTGCCTGTGCCGCTTCCTCGGACAGATGACTTTCTTCCGAATCAGCAGCTTTTATCCCGCGATATTTTTTAACTCCCTGAAACAGCGTATATCTTGTGGATGCCTCTACAAGAAACGGTGCTTCTGCCCCTTCCTGAATCAGTTCTGACGCAAATGGAATCAGTTTTTCTCCGAGAAAGACTCTAGCCTTATGATTTCTCAGCATCGATATGCTCAGTACAATCTTATGTGTCCGGATCAGCTCTCTCAGGCAAAGATCATTCAGACGGTCACCCTGATATGCCGCAAGCAGTTGAATGCCAGAAATCTCTTCCGCCTTTTCTTCTGCAATTTCTGTCGCGACTATGTTCCGGAGCTCTTCCTTTTGCATCCCGGTCTGTGACTGTTTCTGCTTTTCCAACCGCTCCTGCGCCTGCTTCCACTCTTCCTCATTTTTCCGGCTGCTGATACGGTTTAAAATTGCCTCCTTCGACTCTCCAGTTACCGTATATTCCCCGCACTCATTCTGATACTGCGTCCCCTCAAGCAGTTTTTTCAGCTCAGCCTGCGTTGTCTGCGCCTCTTCAGCCAGCTCTTCAAATGTAAAAATCTGCTTTTCACCGATCCGGATCGCATCCGCAATCTCCTTCTGAAGCTGTCTGTATGCATTTTCCGTATCATCATTTCTCAGAATGGAGCAGATTGTTTCCAATGGGATGATATCCTGCTTCCAGGACTTCGCGTCTTTTTCCCAGGCAGCGTTGACTGTCATATGGCCAAGATAATCATTTCTGACATCTTTTCCCCGATAATTCAGGCTTTTCCATGCGTCATCCGTCTGTGTTTTCATCTTCGGAAATGTCCGAAGCAGCATTGGATAAACCAAGTTGTGATATTTTACAATTGTTCCAAGTTTTACAAACGCAGCCATATCAAACATGCTGTGAACCAAACGCAGTCTCTCTTCCGGCAAAACAATCTTCCGGATATCGTCAGATATCATGGCAAGCAGCTTCTCATCCAGCTGAGGTGTCTTTTCCTTTGTTTTCACCTGCAGACTCCGAATCGCAATGATTGTGTCATCGGAACAGTATTTTATAATCCGGTCAATCACAACTAACGGCTCATGTGCTCCATCATTCTCCAGGAATACCTTCATCAGCTCCGGAAGATTATCGCCAATCGCGTAGAAATATGCCGTTCCAAGGTAATTCTGGATCGCATAAATGGTCTGATCAATCATCCGGTTATTCAGATACCCGCGCCTGTCTTTCTTTTCCTGTATCACATTCTCATTTTCCATCAGCAACTTCCGCCATCCTTCTTATTCTGATCTGTATCGGCCGGATATCTCGCCGGGGATAAACACTCCAGCTGATGCCTGCAGCGCGCATACAGCTCATCGCTGCAGTCCGGCTGTTCCGTGATTTTCAGCAAAACCTTCACAGCTTTCAAATTCTGGGATTCCTCCAAATAAGCGTCCGCAATTTCATACCTGTCATCTTCTGTACCATACTGCAGAAGCTTATTCCGGTAATACTCTAGACTGGAGGCTTCTTCTTCAGTATGCTCCCTGCTCTGATAAAGCTCGCAGACCTGTTTGCATGCCTGTACATCGTTCAGTTCAACTGCCATCTTATAAGCAGCAAGCGCGTCTTCTTCGTTTCCTTCTTCCAACAGGAAATCTCCCTTTGCTTTCCAGAGGGTACGCTGAAACTCAGCGGAATCCCTCCCCGGCTTCACATAGGAAATTGCCTTTTCCAGATACGTCTGCGCCTCTTCCTTATTGCCAAGCTCTGACAGACTGATCTGATACAGGCGATAGCAGGCATCCGCGCGCTTTTCCTTTACCATCTTTTCCAACTCATAAATCGGTGCGTTTTCTATTGTTTCCTGTCTTCCAGACTCCTGTGTTCTCTGCTTCTCCTGCCTGATCTGTTCCTGAAGCTCTGCCTGTGCCTGCGCGCTGCCTGCCTCGGCCGCTTCACGAAGCAGCTCCAGATACTGCGCTTCATCTTTTGCAACGCCTCTTCCTGTTTTCATGCAATGAGCGCATGCATACAGCACATCCGGGTTCTCCGGATCAATACTGCTGTCATTCATAAGCTGCTCATAATCTTTGTCTAAATAACAATTTTCCATTTCACTGACCTCTCCCATGTGCGGTCTTCCGTTTCCTGTTCATGTTCGTGCCAAGCAGATATTCGCAATCCGCTTCGCTGCCTGTTCATAACCAAATAACGCGGATCTTATTTCCGCAGACGCACAAAAATAATACATGCAATCACGATTACCAAAAAAATACTTCCCTTAAACGCATCATTTGAAGAGTCAAGAAACCCTTCAATGATTGACCAGAGAAACCACAGTACCGTAACAATCCGCACAACCGAGGGTATTATTTTTAAAAATATGGTATCCTGACGGGCTTTTTTCCGATTCTTTTCTGCAGCGATCTGTGCCTGCCGTTCCTGTTCCTTTTGGCGTTTTTCCTGTTCCTCCAGCTCTCGTCTCTGCCGTTCCTGTTCTGCCTTTTTCCGCTGAAGCCGCTCCTGTTCCACCTTTTTCTGCTGCAGCCATTTCTCTTTTTCCTGCTGTTCACGCTCTTTTCGCAGGCGCTCCGCTTCTTTTGCTTCCTTCTGCTGCCGCTCCCGCTCTTTTTTTTCTTCTTCTCTCCGCAGCCGCTCTGCTTCCGCCTTTGCCGCGCAGATTTTTTCTTTCAAACTGGCTGCTGATCCGTCCGGATCTTCTTTGGCACAGCCTACCCATGCCTCTGCCGCCGTAATATTCTGATGATCCAGATACCATGAAGCCAGGCAGATGACCTGTTTCGGCTTTAAGGCTTCCAGCAGAGCACCGCCTGTCTGACTCGGATCTGTTCCATAGATCTGTGTCAGCTTCTCACAGACATCTTCCCTATCAGCCACATCCCAGAGCACAGACACTGCCCTATCAGCCGGATAACGTGCCGGAGCTAACTGTATCATCTCCAGCAGACAATCTGTCTTAAGATCCGTGTCATCGGACACATTTTGGTACACACGCTCCAACAGACCAAGCGCTTTCACCAATGCGTTCTCATCTTTATAAATCATTGCCAGCCGGAATAATTCTTCATTAGTGCCAAACTCTATAATTTTCCCGCGATAATATTCCAGTTTATCCCTGCGTTCGGCGGAGTCCCCCTCATTTTCATAGTACCGGCACACATCCCAGCACGCATCAATGCTTCCGCTTTCAACCGCGCGTTTGTAAGAATCCAGTGCCCACGAATATTTTTCTTCCTCTTCGTACCACTCCGCAGCCGCGATATAAATACGCTGCTGCATCTTAGCGTCCGCTCCTGACGCGTTGTCCTGCGCCATCTGGATATACGTTTCTGCCATCGCATCATCAATTTCCCGGCAGAACTCATACAATGCAAGGCAAGCATCGGCATTTCCGCTCTCCGCCTGCTTCTCACATTCCGCAATCTCATCTGATGTAGCAAAGGCGGCCTGTTCCCAGCTTTTTTGCGGGATATCAGCCTCCGGCTCCCCAAACGAATTGCTTTCCTCTGGTACTTCCATCCCCTGCTCGATTGCTTCCTGCAGGTACTCCTGATACCGCTCTTCGCTTTTCTCTACGCCTTTTCCGTCCCGATAGCAGCGCGCAATCGCGTACAGTGCTTCCGGACTGTCCATGTCAATGTTGCTGTCATTTATAATCTGATTAAAATCCAACTCTTCATATTTGTACATTGCTTCTTACTCCTCCAAAACAAGCCCCATGAACGTAGATTCGTATCAATCCCCGCAATGAAATCAAGAGACTTGCCCGATCCATAATAATTAAAATTATAATGATCCCCATTATCGCTGTCAACAGAAACTGCCAGGCGAGATTTGTTTTTGACTTCTTTTAGTATAGCAGAACTGGTTTTCCGGTTTTTCAAACTATGAATGCGCCCTGGCACATTCTCGCGTCTGCGACGGTCGCTTGCGGCATCTACATTATACGTCGCAGTGCGCATCCCTGCGGAGCGTTTGTTCCCTTACATAACGAGATTCCGAGAGCACATAAAAGAAATTTTCTGTAAAGGAGAAAACGCCTGTGATCTTTCGACCACAGGCGTTGTCTGACATTTGTCTGTTAGAACAATTTTTCCATACAAAGGAAATCCTTCTCATACATATGGCAGTTTCCAACTTCCTGAAATCCAAGACTGCGATAGCATTGGAAAGCTGCAGAATGGCCGGTACGGACAAGAAGATGCACTGCTTTCTTCTCGCGGTTCTGTACCATTCCAAATACATATTCCATCATCATTTTTGCGATTCCTCTGCCCTGCATATCGCTTCTGACGCAAAGCCGGGAAACTTCAGCTGCCGGAACCTTTTCTTTGTTCCAGCAATCCAGGCTCTCGACTTCATCATCTTTATCAATCGAAATCGCTGCGATAATCTCTCCCTGCTCATTCTTCATCACGAACAAACTGTTCCGTTCCAGATCAGACGCAATCGTTTCCATACTCGGGTAGTATTGGTTCCAGTCTGCAGGGCCGCCAATCATCGACCGGTACAATGCTAAAATTTCCTCCGCATCGGTTTCAGACGCCAGGCTGATTTCTCTTCCTGCCTTTCTGATTTTTTCCCGAACTGCACAGCACCCTGCTCATCGTGGAGCCCGTATTGACCGAAAGCCGCA